>NZ_JAIXMZ010000007.1:27983-28476 GCF_020328025.1 Candidatus Endomicrobiellum pyrsonymphae
GTTGGCGCTACAGATTAAAGAAACTTACAAGCGCGTTTGAGGTATGCTTGTAAGTTTCTTCTTTTTAATGTAAAACCCGAAGTGTAAAGACTTTTCAGACTAGTACAAAGATTTTTATACGCGAATCACGCATGCGTATATTTTCTCGTCGTAGAGCAAAGACTTCTCATACTAGTACAAAGATTTTTTATACTGCAGCTCCAACTTTTTCTTCAACTAGAACTTCTCCTGCAACATTTTCCTCGTCCCCAAATCTGTTTTCAACGACGCCATCATTCCTTCCTCAATCTTCTGGTTATATTTGCCATATTGCTACATCAAACAGACAGATTATTTCCAAAACATCGACGCCCACCGCGGCTTTTGGTGTGGCTTCTTCTGTTTTGGAAATAATCTGTCTGTTTGATGTAGCAATATGGCAAATATAACCAGAAGATTGAGGAAGGAATGATGGCGTCGTTGAAAACAGATTTGGGGACGAGGAAAATGTTGC
>NZ_JAIXMZ010000060.1:0-7091 GCF_020328025.1 Candidatus Endomicrobiellum pyrsonymphae
AATGACGACGATAAAGCGATAATGAAACGACCAAGTATGGACTGTATGTTTGAATTGATGCGGATGAAGTTATGAAGTTGAGATGAGACGAAAAAGCGTAGAACAAGGCGCTGTACCAGCTTTAATTTAGCTGGTACAGCGTTTTTGTATTGATTTTAACATCGCTAAAGCTAATGTTGAACTTCAAAAAACTAAGCTTAAAACTGGTAAAACGACCAAAGAGTATGTTAAGTTAGCCAAGTTGGATCTTACTATTGCTAAGGCTGATGTTAAAGTAGCTAAGACTTATTTTAAAATGACTGAATGTGACATTAAAATGGCTGAGTTTATGACAAGAATTGGTGGTGTTATGACAGATGAGGATCGTATCGAAGATATAAATATCCAAATTGAACTAGTCAAAGCCCGCATTGAAAATGCTAAAGCTAAACTTGAAAGAACCATTGCTAGTGTTGAAATCAGCAAGCCTCTATTGGACAGAGCCGACATTGTCAAAATCATCGATACTAAGGCGATGCAACTAAAGAAAGAAAAATTGAGCTTAAAAGGGCAAACGAAGAAGTTGCTAGAACTAAGTCTGTTGTTGACAAATATGAAAAATATCTCAAAGAGGCTAAGGAACATATTAAGTTAGCCAAGCTGAAGCTTGAACTTGATAAAATTAATGTTAAAGAGGCTAAGACTTATCTTAAAGTTGCCGAGAATTTTGTTAAGGTAGCTGAGGTTCAAGCAAGAACTGGCTATGTTGCAACAGACGAGAATCATGTTGAAGAAAAGAACTCAATTGAGATCAACAAAGCCAGTTAAAGAGACTTAAGACTTACTTTAGAGAAACCTTTGCCGGCATTGAGTTCTGTAAAGTTTATCTAAAATATTTGCAGACTAAAGTTTGCGCATTTGCAACCTCATCAAGCTTTTACCTTGTGGTGTTGGAGATTTTGAAAAGAGAGAGTTTCAGTTAGGTGGTAAATTTTTGTATGGTTTTGCTCAAAAGTTTGTTTGCTCATCTTTTCAAATCACTTAAAAAAAACACCGAAAAATAATAAAAATTTGTCCGATCTAGAGTACGCGATTATAATGTAAATGCGCTTAGTGGCAAGAGCTTTTGATATTTTTGTGTTGTTTGACAAAAGTACGGCGATTTGACAATGCAATCAAAAAATTTTATATTAATCTAACATTTGTGTATTTTGGAGTGTACATGGTAAAGCTTAGAAGAGTAGAATCTCTAAATAATTTAAGTGCATCTCTTGAGAATTATCTTGAAACTATTGCGATGTTAAAAAGAAAAAAACATTATGCAAGAATTGGTGACATTGCTAAATCTTTGAATGTTAAAAGTTCAAGCGTTAATGTTGCAATTAATTTTTTAGCTGAAAAGAATCTTGTAATACACGAAAAATATGGATATGTTGATTTAACCGATAAAGGCGAAAAGATAGCTTTGGAAGTTCAGCGAAAGCATGACATATTATATCAATTTTTGCATAATCTATTATTTATAGACAACGTAGTTGCTGATAAAGAGGCTTGCGAAATTGAACATTTAGTTGGCATTGAGACCGTTCATAAATTGGAAATATTGCACACTCTTCTAAAAAAATATTTCCTTACAAAAAGCGAAGATATTGTGAATTTAGAAGAATACTTAAATAAATGGAAAGAGTAGAACGGCGATAAATTGGAGAGCGTGTTTTTGTGGCAATAAGTTAGTTTAAACTAAAATAATTATATATAACTAAAAGAGGATGAAATGGGAGTTATAAAAAGAATTGCAAAAAGTATTTATGACTATTGGCGTAAGCGTTGGATAAAAGCGCATTTTCAAAAATTCAAAGCCTTTAACCGCTGTCTTCAACATAATGGTATGGCTAAATTAAGTAGCGCAGTTCCGGGCAACTATAGATTTGTTGTGGCATATTGCGATGAGAAGCTATGGCGCAGACTTCTTGAAATGGGTTTTGTCCCGGGTGAAGAAATAACTGTCATAGCAAATACAGGTGACAAAGGCAGCATAATGATTAAAATAAAAGAATCAAAAATTGCTTTAAGCAATAAAATTGCAGATAATATATTGCTAAAAAGGAAATAGTACATGGAAAAAGATAAGAATATTAAAGTTGCTCTTATTGGTAATCCCAACAGCGGAAAATCTACAATTTTTAACGAATTGACGGAATCCAATCAACATGTCGGCAATTATCCGGGGGTAACAGTAGAAAAAAAAGAAGGGTCAAAAAAATATGAAGAATACAATATAAATTTCATTGATTTACCCGGGATATACAGTCTTTCTACATATTCTGATGATGAAGTTGTGACGAGAGATTTTTTACTTAAGGAAGAGCCTGATGTTATAGTTAATATTATTGACGCTGCCAACCTTGAACGCAACTTATACTTGTTCACGCAGGTTGTGGAACTCGATATTCCCATAATTATTGTATTAAATATGGCTGATATTGTTGAATCTAATGGTCAGAAAATTGATGAAAAAAAACTCTCAAAACTATTGGGTGTTCCTGTTGTTGTTACCATCGGAAACAAAAAAAAGGGGAATGGGGAACTTCTTGACTGCATAATAGAAAATCACTGCATCGGAAAAGATGTGGATAAAGTTTTTGAAATGTCACAAAATGCAAAAGTTGATTATGGGGATGACATAAAAACTGAGATTGATAAACTTAAGGTTCTTATAGCTAAAGACTCGCTATTGTCAAAATTTCCAAAAAACTGGCTTTCAATAGCGCTTTTAGATAATGATTCTTCAGCATTAAATTTGATTTCTGAAGCTAATAATGTACAAGAAATTTTAGAGCAACTTAAAAAAAGTAGAAGCCACATTAAAGGACATTTTGGTGAAAAAGCGAAAACTGAGATAGCTGATAAACGTTATGGTTTTGCAAATTCTGTTGTCAAAACTGTTGTTCAAAAAACGAGGCAGAAGAAAATAGACATAACAGGAATCATAGATATTTTTGCGCTTAATAGATACGTTGGGATTCCAATTTTTGCATTAGTGATGTATATAATTTTTAAATTTACATTTACTTTTTCAGAACCTATGATAAATCTTTTCAGTTTATTTTTTAAATGGTTTGGCAGTACGATGGCAAGAATTATGCCTCCGGGAATTGCGCAATCTTTGATTGTTGATGGAATAATTGGCGGTGTTAGCGGTGTGTTGGTCTTTTTTCCTCTTATATTATTTATGTTTTTTGCAATTGCATTTTTTGAAGATTCAGGATATATGGCAAGGGCTGCCTTTATAATGGATAAAGTTATGAGCAGGTTCGGTCTTCACGGGAAATCTTTTCTACCTCTAATGCTTTCAACCAATGGGTGCGCAGTGCCGGGTCTGCTTGCTACAAGGACTTTGGATTCAAAACGTGATAGACTAATAACAATGCTTGTCGTGCCGTTTATGATATGTGGAGCAAAACTTCCTGTATTTGTTTTGATTATAGGCGCTTTTTTTTCTGTTAAATATCAAGCGAGTGTGATGTTTTTTATGTATGTTCTAAGCGTTGTTATAGCTTTAAGTATTGCAAAGTTATTAAATAAAACAATCTTAAAAGGAGAGTCTGCTCATTTTGTTATGGAACTTCCGCCTTATCATATGCCTGCAATTAAAGGACTGCTTTTAAAAATGTGGGAAAGGGGCTGGATGTATGTCCGCAAGGCCGGTAGCACAATAGTTTTTATATCAATTTTAATATGGGTTGTGGTTGCATATCCTAAAGCCCCAATAGACGTAAATCTAAATCAGAATGAACAAGCTGCCTTACAGGTTGAATGTAGTTTTGCAGGAAGAGTCGGAAAGATTATTGAGCCCTTTTTTAAGCCTATAGGCATGGATGGCAACAGGGTAATTGCTTTGATAGCTGGTTTTGTTGCTAAAGAGATGATAGTAAGCACTTTGGGCACTATTTACGCTATAGGTGATAATGAAGAAAATTCACAATCGTTGAAAGACAGAATTGCAACTGACAAAGACTGGTCGCCTCTTAAAGGCATAACTTTTCTTATTTTTTGTTTAATATACGTTCCATGCGTTGTGTCTGCAGCAGTTTTTTTTAAAGAAACAGGTTCAAGCTGTAAATGGCTCGCACTGCTTGTTGTAGGCAACACAGTGTTTGCATGGCTTGCTGCGTTTATCGTTTTTCAGATTGGCACTTTTTTAAAAATCGGTGTCCGATGAGAAGGAAATGTGTATTTTCTCACAACCTTCACAATCAATCTTAAGTAAAATCTTTTCCTTTGTATTTTCTAGTATAATATCACTAAAAATAATAATTTATATTTTTTACCATAACTGTTGTCATTGTGGTAGAGATGTTGAAAGAATCTTTATGATTACTAGAAGTTTTTGTTGACATAGCATTAGCATTTTTAAATGAATATTCTATGTCTAAAATTTCATCATTGTTTGATATGCTAAAATTATTGGGAACTATTTTACTTGAGAGATTTTCAGTTAACTTGAAGTTTTCAAGAGCGTAATCATAAATTCCAGCATCCTTACACAGCAAAAGTCATATGATTTGGCAACTTAAGAAATAAATTTTTATCTTTGACACAGAAAAACCCATCTAATACAGAAATAATTTTTCTCATGGGTATAGGTTCCTGTAAGAACAATAAAAATGTCTTTCTATTTAAATTTTTTAAGATACTTTTTTATTTCGAGCATGCCGGTAAATAAAATTTTAAGAATTCTCAAAAAAATTACTCAGATTTAAGATTTACAAGCAACGGAACTTCGTCACAATCAGGAAATAGATGGCAATTGACGCATTCGCTCCATATTTTATGAGGCAGCGTTTCTCTAGGGATAACAACATATCCAAGTTTTTTAAAAAATTCAGGTTTAAAAGTCAAGGAAAAAACTTTGTATATGCCTAAACTTTTAGCGTTTTCTTGAAGCTTTTCAACTATTTTTCTGCCAAGTCCTTGCCATTTAAATTCTTCAGCTACCGCTAACGCTTTTACTTCTGCTAGATCTTCCCAAGAAACATGCAACGCGCCGCACGCTATTATTTTACTTTTATTTTCGAGAACAACAAATTCTTGAATGTTTTCATATATGGCGTTTAGCGATCTGTGGAGCATTTCTTTGTTGTTTGCATAGTGTTCCACCAGCGTATGTATTTCTTTTACATCTGTAACTTTTGCCGGTCGTATGTTCATTCAGTTAATCCTTTGATTTAATTTATAAAATCATATCCTGCTTGAATTGCTTTTTTATTAACATCAATAAGATTTGGTTTTGCGGCAAATACCTTTTCACATGCAACAAATATGCTGTCTATGGAAAGATATTTTTCGGAAGTATCTTGCTTATTATTTATTCTGAGAGCTTTCATAAAAGCGCCTACAGCAACCATATTTGCAGTTTTTATGTTTTTAATCTCTTTGTCTGCAATATTGGTTACTGGTACAAAATAGGGGTTTATTCTGCATTGTTTATCTTGCGACACCACTGAAGAATTTGCAATTACTACAGAATTGTCCATCATTTTCGGCATGAACTTGTTAAGAGACGGTTCATTTAGCGCTATTAGTGCGTTCGGGTTGAAAGCAAAAGGAGAGCCTATCTCATCATTTGATACAACAACCATAGAGTTGGCTGTACCGCCTCGCATTTCTGCTCCGTACGATGGAAACCACGTTGTATGTAAACCCTGTTCTATTGCAGCTTGCGCAACTAGAATGCCAGCCAAAAGGACCCCTTGACCGCCAAACCCGGCTACTATTATTTCAATTTGCATAGTATCCCTATTTAGTTATTTTGTGATTAAAATTCTTTTGAAACTATGTCAGCAATAGTATGATATTATTGTCTAGTTTGTCAATTAAACGTGATCATATCAAGTTTAGCTTTTTATCCGTCAGATCCTCTAAATGCCTTTTCTCTCGCTTGGCGGAAGATTCTATATCAACGATTTTGTTCCAATGCCTGATTAGATTTTCTATCGTAAAATCGCTCTTTCTCCCTTTCGCCATTATATTGCGCTGTTTTTATATGCTATAACTCCAAGCCTTTTAGTCCTTTGTTTGCTATAATCGCTAAACCTATAAGTTATTTATCTGCGAAGCTCCAAGAAGCTAAGCTTCAAGGAACGAAGTTCCGAGTAGTTACATTTGCGTTTCTCTGTATGCCATGATATAATGCTATTCATATGCTTCTCCCTGTGAGCTGACTTGGAAACTAAGTTTCTTGGGAACTAAGTTTCTCGGGACTTTGTCCCGAACTTTGTTCCTTGGGACTTTGTTCCAGGAGCTTTGCTCCGAACTTTGTTCATTTGAAATAGTGTTCCTTTAAAAAATTGTCCCATGGGACTGTGTCTCCCGGGACTTTGGCTCTTGGGACTTTGTTCCTTGGGGCTTTGCCACTTGGAGCTTAGCTCCTTTGCTACAAAAAGTACCCGTTTATTATAGAGTCTCTTTAGCCGTTTTTTGGGGGTGTTTTGCCTGACTTTTAGACGTGGAGAGTACTCGTTTTTTGCCTGACTTTTGATTATAATCTTTGATGATTTTAGGTTAAAGTGTTAGAAAATTTGATATGATTACGATAATTATAGCTGATTTGTTAAAAGCTTTGATTTGGTATAATCACAACAGTTGTATTTGATGATTTGATACAATCACATTTAATTTGGTATAATTGGTTTTCTTATAAATGCAAAACAAAAAAAGAGGCGCTAAAATAAAATGGGAAATTTTTGCGTGAAGCGATACATATTCCACATTCCCCTAATATCTAAATCTATCAAAGCCTATCAAACCTGATAGATAGAAACAAAATAGGAAATAGTATGATGACATTACAATTAAAAAGATGTGTAAGCTTGTTTGTTTGCCTTTCTCTGCTCCTTTCGGCATGCTCGCCCGATAAATCTAACAAAGCTAGCGAGTTCAATAGAATAACTAAAGTTAATAAAGACTCTACAGAAAAAATAGCCAACCATGTACAGAGCAATGAAAATAATAATAACGTTCCTCAGATTGGCTTCTGGAACCGTGAACTCGGGAAAGTCGGAGGATTTAGCATAACGCCAACAAAAGTGGCAATAGGCATAACGACCAAC
>NZ_JAIXMZ010000061.1:0-6868 GCF_020328025.1 Candidatus Endomicrobiellum pyrsonymphae
TTGGCGACTTATGCACCAGTCTCTTAAATTTTCAAGCCACAAAACGTAAGGTTTTTTCCACGATTGCGGATGAAAAACTGTCCTATCGTCATTTGTGGCATCAACTACCTTTTTAGACATTTCGCCAACATTTAAAAACCACTGTTCGGACATCAAAGGCTCTATTTTTGTTGAACATCTATAACATCTTCCTAGCGAATGAGTATAATCTTCTATCTTTACTAAAAAACCTGTTTTTTTCAAATCTTTAACAATTTCTTTTCTTGCTTCTTCAACACTAAGTCCGAGATACTTCTCAGGCGCATTAATTATTTTCCCATTAACATCTATTATCTCTATTATTTCAAGATTACTTCTTTTTGCTATTTCATTATCAGTTGCATCGTGAGCAGGCGTAACTTTTACAACTCCCGTTCCAAAAGATTGATCTATAACATAATCTGAGACTATTTTTATTTCTCTGTTTACCAACGGCAACGTTAGAGTTTTACCTACTAAATGCGTATATCTATCATCATTCTGATTTACGGCAACAGCCGTATCTCCAAGCATTGTTTCAGGACGCGTAGTTGCAACAATGACATATCCGTCAGAATCTTTTAGAGGATATTTTATATACCATAAATTACTTTTTTCTTCCGTATATTCAACTTCTATGTCAGACAAGGCGGTACCGCACCTAGAGCACCAATTAACAAGTCTTTTTCCTCTGTATATAAGACCATTGTCAAACATCTGTATAAACGCTTTTTTTACAGCTTTTGAACGCTTTTCGTCCATTGTAAAAGCGACTCTGTCCCAATCTAAACCGCAACCTATCGTTTTAAGTTGATCTAGTATTATGTCTCCGGTTTCACTTTTCCATTGCCACACTTTTTCCAAAAATTTTTCACGACCTAAATCGTATTTAGTTTTTCCTTCTTTCTTAAGAAGTTTCTCAACTACATTTTGCGTAGCAATACCGCCATGGTCTGTTCCGGGTACCCACAAAGTATTATATCCCTGCAATTTTTTAAATCTTATTATGATATCTTGCAAGGTAGCGTTTAAGGCATGCCCTATATGCAAAGATCCCGTTACGTTTGCAGGAGGAATAACTATCGTAAACGGCTTTTTGTTTTTGTCTATTCTTGCCGAAAACGTTTTATTTTCTATCCAATATTTGCGCCATTTCTCTTCAACTACTTTAGAGTTGTAAATTTTTTCCATTTTCATAGTGAAACCTCTTAAATCTAGCCCGTCGATTATATCAAAAATTACTATTTTTGTATAATCTTCTTAATCAAATAGGCAGGAGGATATTCATGTACAAGAAAACTGTGTTGATAACAGGGGCATCTAGGGGAATTGGAAAACAGCTTGCGCTGACTTTTTCAAAAAATAATTGGAATGTATGCGGTTGCTATAAAAATAATAAACCTGACTACAAAATTCCAAATTCAAAGTTTATAAAAACAAATATAGCCGATAAAAATGAAGTAAAAGAATTAATAAAAAATGTCGTTGACGAATATAAAAAAATTGATTGTCTTGTAAATAATGCATCTATTACTGTAGGTTCTACAATACTAAAAATGACGGACGAAATGTGGGAATCCGTTGTTGAGACAGATTTAAACGGCACATTTTTTATGATTAGAGAGTCATTAAAAAAAATGATAAAACAAAAAGGCGGCGCAATAATAAATATAGCGTCAATTTCTGCATTTAAATCTTATATTGGATCGGCAAGTTATTCTGCATCAAAAGCAGGCGTCATAGCTCTTACAAGAACTTCCGCTCGAGAATATGGACGCTTTGGAATAGCCGTGAATGCCGTTTTACCCGGTTTTCACTTTACGGATATGGCCAGCAATGCCGGAGATGTTCACATAGACACAGTTAAAAAAGAAAGCGTTTTAAATACTACAACTGACATCAATGAACTCGCTGATTTTGTAGTTTTCCTGTCTCAAGTTAAAACAGTATCGGGACAAATATTTAACTTTGATTCAAGATTGATATAGTCAAGCAATCTTATATTGATATAAATAGATGTGGTGCGAGACAGACTGACGAAGCAACAGCGTTTCTATTGACTTGGACATCACAATAATCCATTTTTAAATAATTTGTAAATTTTGGGGAAATCAGTTTTCCCTTCTATTTTCCCTATCAAATCTTTCATACTTTGTTTAAAAATTCCTATAGCCCATTGTTTGCGGTTAATCACTCTGAATATAAAGTCAACCTTATCTGCTTTCCAAGTAGTTTGCGTGTTATCCTTTACGCCAAAAGAAACACCAATTACTATATTTTTAAGCTCCTTATTTTTATCTATAACTTGTGCTACAAACAAAGTCTCTTTTAATGCTTCTTTCAATTTATTGACAACTTTATATCTTAAAATTTTTTCTAAATCGGCTTCTATTGCTTTTTGTACAAACATTCCTTTGCTTTCATTCAAAACAACATCTATTTTTGAGTTTTTCGGTGGTAACGCTATTATGTCAGGGTATTCTCTAGGTTGCGCTTTTCCTAATTCAGGTTTTGGTAATATAGCCCCGCCGCCCTGCGAACCCGGATATGATACGGAAACAATCTTAAAGCCATTAGGTATTAAAACTTTATGAACTATGGAATATGTGATTTCGTCTTCATCAACTTCGTCAACAACTTCTGTTATATTTGTAGGACTTGTATAATTTGAAAACCCAAAATTTTCAGAAAGCGCCTCTAAAAAATTCCCGTTGTTTGAATTAAGCAACGCCCTTTTGTCCCACTTTATACAAACCCCATTATGATTTAAATAAATACCGTCCAAGAAATAAGCCAGCGTCATTACAACTTTGTTTTTTAATAATTCATTTTTATACTTTTCCCATATAGGTTGAAAATTTATTTGTTCGTCCAAATACTTCACACTTTTAATAACTTTATTTAATTCTTCTATGAGCCAATTTGGCAACCCTTGCCTATCCATCTCAAGTACAATTTTTAATTTTTTACGCATCGTATCCACAGAAGTCATATCTTTTTTGACTAAATAACTCCCGTGAGGACGAACAAGGGCATAAATTCCAAACACACTCATTTTTTGTGAAAATAAAGACGATATAAATATTAAAATTCCCCTATCTGGATCCATCGCGTGGCTAAAACGATTTATTTTAGCGGCTACAAATTTATCTTTGACAAAATACCTAACTTTATTTAAATTAGTATCTCTTCTATTTTTCCAAGTATTTAATAATTCCTTGGCGCCATCGGCTTTATCAACATTTGCTCTATATTTTTTATAACTTTCTTCTTTCTTTAACTCATTTAAACTTTTTACAAACCAATCTTTATCTGATTTCACAAATGCCCTAATTGCGCTTTGTAATGTAGCAGTTAAAATTTCAATTACAGGTGGACAAGATGGATACCTTGGATCACGCTTTAATGTAAATTGGTTATCTTTTTGAGTTTCCCAAAAAGCAATTACATACCCTTCATAATTGACTTCGTCTATAAAAATTTTAGGAGTTGAGTATGGATTATATTTTGCCCCGCCAAATTCTTTTTCAGATTGTTTTTCACCTGACAATTTTAAGTAATATGCCCCCGAAAGATATGCCGCAACCGCCCCATATGTTCTTTGTAATTCATGGTCTTCCGTACTTACGGCTTCACTGAATTCAATTAAGACTAGTGGATATTCTTTACCGTATGAAGTACCCGTAATTAAAACATCAGGCGTAACCATTGTCAGAATAGCCGATATAGCGCCATCATTTAACTCTGTATTTTTCTTTGGTCTTTTACAAAGAATTATTTCAAAGTCATTATTAACGGTTTTTTTTACAATAGGTTTTATATAATGCTCTGCTTGTTCTAGGCTTTCGTAATAAATTCTTATTGTTTTCATTTTCTTAAAATAATCAAATGTTCCTTTTTTCCCTTCTGCGCAAAAGTGGGGTTAAATATCTTTGAATGTCTCGATAAATCGGACGATATAATATTGCATATATCAAAGCCGATTTCAGGTATAAAATCTTGAATTACTCCGTCTATCTTTATTAATTCTTTTTTTATTACGCTATCGCCTATAACAATAAAAGCAAGACCGTCTTTTTTTAACAATCTATACATTTCAGCAAAACATTTTTTTAAATCAATAGTCCATTGATTGGCTGGTTTTTTAAGACTTGAATATTCACGACGAGAACCTATCTCATTATATTGCGCAAAATGAACATCTAAATCAAGCCAACGCTTACGAAATTTATGATACAAATAATAATCATAAGTATTGGCATACGGCGGAGAAGTAATAATTATATCAACACTCTTATTTTCAAGCATTGTTAAATTACGACTATCTGCGTTTAATAGTTTCAGAAATCCACTATCAATGATATCTTTAGAATATTCCATTATTTTTTCTGAATATTCATTTGCTCTATCATAAACCAATTTAAGAGCATAATTGTTTGGAATGTTTTTATTTTTAGCCGCAAAGCGAGTATCGCTTTCTTGGTTTGAAACTCTAACAATTATTGAAGACACAACTATTTTAAAAAAATCTCTAACATTAACATCATCTATTTTATTAATTAAATTTAGTATATGCGTTAATTCTTCTGAAACATTTTTTTGAAACCAATGCTCTATACCTTCAATTTTTTTAATTTTAATTTCTGGTCGTTTCGTTTCCCAAGAACTAATTTCTTTTTTTATTTTTGATAGAAAAGATTTAATACTCTTATGTTCTTGCTCTGACAATGGAGTTGCTTTAACTTTTGACAATAAAGAAGATAATCCGTTAACATCTACTCCTATCGCGTTATAACCCAGTAATCTTGCTTCTACTAGCGTTGTTCCACTACCACAAAAAGGGTCCAAAATTGTTTGTCCTTTGCTAGCAAATTTTTTTAAGATAGATTTTGGTAATTGAGGCGGAAACTTTGCAGGATATGGGTGCAAAGAATGCGTTAAATACATCGCGTCAGCATTAGTGAAATCAAAATTTATATTGTAATTCATAATTATTTTACTTTCCTAAAAACTACTATAAACGAACAATTTTGATTAGTATATAAAACGCTTGGATATCCTAATAACACTAATCGACGCTGCCCTGTTTGATCCCATACAATTAAGTCGTGATATTTCCAACCCGCTTCTTCGCCAGCGCGCGCTAAATCGGAATGAAATGGAACGTACGGAATTTTATTTTTTGTGTCTCTATAATCTTTTACAACCCAGCAAGAATACCCGCCTGTTTTTGTTAAGACAAAGTTATCTTTTAAAGCTTGTTTTATCTGCAGTAAAAATTTGTCATAAGACAAATTTCCAAAATCTTGCTCATTTTGACTATACTGTTTTACAGTACTGTTATTTTCATATTTGATAACAGAAGTTTTATGCGTTGTTTCTCTATCTTTTAATGATTTTTGAATAAAGTCAGCATAAGGCGGAGACGTAACCGTCAGTTGAATTTTTTCTTTATGAATATGTTTTAACATATTACGACAATCGTCTTTAACAATTTTATAATGCAGTTTATTTGCAAATAATCCTTGCGCATCATCTAGCCACTTTTGAGCAATATCTGCAAATTTATGATTTAATTCTATACCCACGCAATGTCTATTTAATGCTTGCGCCGCTATCATTGTTGTTCCTATTCCTAAAAACGGATCAAAAACGCTATCGCCTTCAGCAGAATACATTTTAATTAATCTTTCGCAAAGTTTTACGGGATAAACTGCGCCGTGCTCAAGTTGATATTTGTTGCGAGGCGAAGACAAATTGTTCCACACAGGGTTTAATATATCATCTTCAGTAATAACGTTTTTAGAAAGCAAAGCCCATTCAGTAGGGGTAAGTTTATTAAATCCTAATTTTGCTTTCTTCGTTTCGTCCTCTATTTCACGAGAAACAATATAATTTTCTTGCTGTTCTGATACCGCAAAAAAATCAGAATTTTTATTTCCCTTTTTTGATATACGAGGCAGACTAGGTCTAAGTTTTTTATTGTTCGTTTTTTTCATTGTTATTTATTACAAATCCGCAGCAGCTATTTTCCATCATTTATTTCAAATCTATTATCGCCTTTACTTTATCAAGATTATATAAAAGTTTTCAGTCAATTAGCATATATGTCAGGCAAATAATTATTAAATCCTTTTACAACTCTCTTTTAAATTTTAAGAAAGAAGGCTTATCTTTCCTTTATTTAAAATAGTTTTAAATTTTTTCAAATACATTTAATTTATGCTCGCAATTTCTTCTATTTTGATAATATCACTAAATCTTGGCGCGGTTGGATCAAAAATATTAGAGTAGTAGCCAATATCTTCATCATTTTTAGATTGTCCGATTTTATTTTTTAATTCATCTACKGAAGAAACTCCAAACAATGGAAGAATTTTCTCGCAGTATTTTTTTGACTTTAACTTAGTCCACATATTGTGTGTATTTTTAGCATAAATATACGTTATCGGAAACCATCTATAATGTCTATAATGACAGTCACGATTTGCTGTAAAATCGATTATTCCAGATAGTTGGAAAAGCATTATGTCAGCTTCTGCAATTTTTTGTGACGTTATAATGGGTTTCTTTTCTCTCTTAATTAACATTTCTCCTGCAAGAGTATGTAATCTTGATCTTGGGTTTTGAGAATTTGGTTTATAAACCGTTTCTATCCTTGCAAACCCTTTACAAAATTCAATACAGCCACAAGCTATAATTTCTGAATTTTTGAAAAAGCTACGTTTCATAAAATAAGAATGTCTTAATATATCATGAATTTCCTTATATTTTTCATAATGGAATAATATTACAATTGTTGATATAAATGATTCCCAAATCAAATAGTCAAAATGTTAATTAAGAGAGA
>NZ_JAIXMZ010000062.1:0-6797 GCF_020328025.1 Candidatus Endomicrobiellum pyrsonymphae
ATCCATTTAGTCAAAAGTATAAAGGCAAGACTTGGAAAGAATATTTTGAAGACATAAAAAAAGAAGAATCAAAGTGAAGAAAGAAGAAACAAAATGAAGAACGTTTTCAACTGTCCGATTTTTTCGGACAGTTGAAGATGACAGCTAAAACATATGAACTAAACCACATCTTCCGTTCGTACTAGCAAGAAAGTTAGGAGCTATATTTATGAAAGGTGATTTGGGGATAGTTTTAAGTATATTTTTTTTTGATGTTCTTTGATATATGAAAACAGATTAGATATTGCTAAAAATTAGCAAAGTGTTTTTTGAACTTGCGGGGGAATATTGCGCTGTGTCTTGCACCATCTTGGATTCTTTTGAGCGTTTCTTGTGTTAAAGACTCGACTCTTCTGTAGTGACTACCAAGCGTCTTTGTTAAAATTTCTGATAATTTTTCTTCAAAAGATTCTTGATAGAAAACAAACGATCTATGTTTTATCGACGGATGATCCGCAGTATCTAAAACACATGATTCGTCGGAACAGAAACTTGTTACATTAACAATCAGCACGTAACCGTCAACATCGGTTTCGGATATCACAAAATGCAGATGTTCTTTATCCGAGTTTTCAGGTTTACGCCAAAAGGCTAATCCTTTTGCCGATGCGTAGGGGGTCATTTGGCTAAATCCTGTCGCAAAGATTCGACGGCATTTTCTACTTCCAATATTTCTTCTATTTCAGCGTCGCTTTTATATAACGCTTTTAATATTGTTTCTTTTTTAAGCGGAATTGACCCTTTTTCACACGGTTGATGATTCTTCCATTCTAGAAATTCATGAACAACATTATCAACGAGATAGTTCCAATCTTTATCGTGATATTTAGCATCGACATCGTCCATAATTTTCATTTCACCGTCACTTAATTCGTCGTAGTCACTTAATCCGTCGTGATGGCAATTACGCCTAGACAAAGAAACTAAATCATAGTCTCTCTTTTTAAAAAGGATGTTCCAATGCATTTTTTGTATTGGATCGCAAGCAGGACTATTCCTAATAAAGTCGTACAGTCCGCTTAATACCGGACCTTGTTTCATCAAACAATATGAGTCTCCCGAAATAGCAAAATTCCACTTATCAAGGCATTCTCTATCAGCAATATAAAGAATTTTTATCAATTTGGTGTAATTTAGTTCGTAATTATATTTCTGTAGAACATAATTTACAACTTGAACCAATTTTTCAAAATTATTCAGTTTTTTTAGTTGCGGGTTCACTTTGTTACCTCCTTCTTTACAGCGCTAACAACTACCAGCGACTATCAGTCTCAGTAACAAGTCACTAAGTTATAGTAACGTTTTTTAATAAAATTGTCAAACTTAAATAAAATTGTCAAACTTAATTGATTTAGGAGATAAAATGTATTTATGAAACAAGACTTAGAGTTATTTTTAAAGAGAGTTGCCTTTAAGAACAATTATACTACTATCGGCAGACTCAAGTTTAACGGGTATGATGAGCATAACAATATTGTTGAAGACAATAAATCGCTGTGTGATACGTTAGAGCCGAGTAAAATATCACGAATGCTTATACCGACAGGAAAGTATAAAATAATAGTGAACCACAGCAACATGTTTAACAGAGACTTGCCATTGCTTCTAAATGTGGCTGGTTTTACAGGCGTGCGCGTCCATAGAGAAAATACCGCAAAGGATACTAAGGCTACATACTTCCCAGAAAGAATGATAAAATTGGTTGGGTCAGTTATTCTACGCAATACGAACAAAAGATTATAGATTTGATTAGGTTGTACCAAAAGTGTTGGATAACGGTTGGATAGAGTGCAAAGATACAATCACTTCTATATTGCTTAACTTCCTTTTATCTTTTAGATACAAAAAGATAACTACAAATAACAACAGATACAAGAGATTTGCCTTCGCAAACAATGTTGGGGATTGCATTAACAACTGAACATGGAAAATGGATACGGTATAGAAATTTATATTTTTCAAATATGCTACAATCAAAATGCTTAAATTTATGAAGTTTTAAATTATTATGCAAAAAGACAATAAAAATCAACTTAATGTTGCATTAAAAGCGTCTATAAATCCCAATGTTCTTAAATGGGCAAGAGAGGCTATCGGAGTTTCTTGCTCGGATGTTGTAAAAAAAATAAACAAAAAGTCCATCACAGAAACAAATCTGACCAATTGGGAAAATGGTAATGACTTTCCAACAATAGATGTTGCAAAAATCTTGGCAAAAACTTACGGTATAAAATTTATAACTCTTTATCTACCAGATATTCCAAAGAAAATAAAACCGTTGAAGGATTTTAGAGGAGTTTCAACTCCTAATAATTTCTCTAGGAACTTTGTCTTTTTAATGCGTGAAATACAAGGAAAACAAGAATGGCTTAGGGAATATCTTTTAAGCCAAAAAAGAGAATCTCTTACTTTTGTCGGTAGTCTTGCTATCAGTGATACTATCAGTGATAGTATTGATGAAGTAGTTTCTACTTTAAATAAGATACTCCTATCTGATATAGAAATGCATAGCAAAGCTGAGAATAATTTGAAAACATTAATAAAAAAAATAGAGAGTTTGGGCGTATTTATTTCAATTGGAAATTCTTTCAATGGAGATTATCGCAGTTCTGTTCAGCCATCTGAAGTGAGAGGTTTCGCCATTGCAGATAAAATAGCCCCTTTTATTTTTATAAATTCCAAAGATACAAAAAATGCTCAGTTATTTACTCTTATTCATGAGTTCTGTCATTTGCTTTTAGGTGAAACAGGAATATCTGACACTTCTAGTAATAATCAAAATCCTATAGAGTCTTTTTGTAATAAAGCAACTGCTGAATTTTTAATGCCTACCAATAAATTTATTAAAGTTTGGCATAATAATAAACAAGCAAGTTTAGACAACAAAATTAAAATTTTAAGCGCTGAATTTCCTACAAGCCAACTTTCAATAATAATAAAAATATTTAGCTTAAAACTTATTAACAAAAATACTTTTAATAATACTTATAAGGATTATAAAAATAAGTTAATGGACTCTATTAATGTTGGGACAACTAAACAAAAAAATCGTTCTTATGTTAGTCCGTATCTTAAGTCTTTGCATATAAATGGCAAGCCATTTATTGAAATTGTATTTGAAGCTTACAGCAATAGCGCCATAATGATAAAAAATGCTTGTTCTTTATTGGGTGTCAAAACAGGAAAACTGGATACTTACGAGCATGAATGGAATAAATATTTATGAAATACTGTTTGGATGCAAACTTTTTTATTACAACTTGGCGATATTATTCTCCTGAAATAGTAGAAGGTGAAGGTTATGGGAATTGGTTGACCAAATTAGTGATAGATAAAGAAATCTTTATTCCTACAGAAGTTTATGAGGAAATCGAAGTAGGAGGAGATGATCTTTACTATTGGCTGAAAAATATCAAAAATGAAATCGTAGTTCCTATGGATGATAAAACACAGGAGATAGTAGTTCAAATTATGAACAATAAGCCTGAAGCGAGAAGTTTTGCAGATTCTAACAAGAAAGACAACGCAGATATTTTTGTAGTAGCAAGTGCTAAAAGAAATAACTCTACGGTTGTTACTAATGATACAAAATTGCGTAATTTATGTAAAAGCTGCGATGTTAAATGTTTAAAAGACTGTGAGTTTCTAAAAGAGAGGAAATTAAAAATGAGCATTTCAAAATGATGTTTTTGTTCAGATAGCACAAAAGAAACTGAAGAATGATTGCCTTGATTATGCAGTAAAATTGTGTACAATAAATGTGATAGTTCTGTTGTTGATTTGCACTAAGGACTTACAAATTGCTTTCAAAGACGGCATTTTCCATGCTTTATTATTGAACGTAAATAACGTAATTAAACTATTTACTTTGCTTCTATGAGCTTTAAGTTCTATTCCTTCAATGTCAGGATTAGCAACATTATTTTCAGTTCTGCCAAGTAGTGTTTCCAAAGTATATCCTTATACCCGTTGCTCCATTCCTCTTAGTAGGTATAAATCCCATTTTTTTAATTTGTTTGAATTTTACTACAAATTCTTTAATAGTCTATTTTAAATTTCCCTTTAAATGAGAATCTATTTCACAAAGACGTACGCATTTCCGTCTATAATAAAAAATTTCTTCATATATTGTTATACTTCTTAAAATAATTATCAATCTCATCTCTTAATTCAATACCAACTCGTTCAAAGCAATCTAATAAATCTTTATATGCGTCTTTCCCACTTAAAAAATCCCAAAATTCATCAGCTACTTTTAATTCATTTGGCAAGTCTAACATACCTGCCATTGTCCAACGATCATAAGGCTTTGGGTTGTACGGATTGTATGGAATTGCAATTAATGTATTTACTTTTGCTTGCGGATTTTCTGCAAAGATTGCTACTACCCATTCTAACAATGTTCTCTTAAATTCTTTAAATCCGCCTTTGTTTGGTTTTGCTGTTTTAATATCAAATAAGAATTTTTCACCATTTGATTTCTCAAGAAAAACATCTATTTTTGTGAGTTTTACTTTGTGCATCTTACCTTTCTGGCTTACTTTTCTTATTCTTTCCATTTCTTCAATTTTATTTGGCTTAATATTTGCAGCAGATATATTATCAAGTATATTTTGAATTTCTCTTTGCGCGCCATCGCTTATCCGTGTTCCAGCATCTGCCTGTTTAGAAGTTATTTCAAAATTAGATTTTGTCAACTCAAGAGCAACAGG
This sequence comes from Candidatus Endomicrobiellum pyrsonymphae, assembly GCF_020328025.1. Taxonomy (NCBI): domain Bacteria; kingdom Pseudomonadati; phylum Elusimicrobiota; class Endomicrobiia; order Endomicrobiales; family Endomicrobiaceae; genus Candidatus Endomicrobiellum; species Candidatus Endomicrobiellum pyrsonymphae. The sequence goes on from NZ_JAIXMZ010000062.1 coordinate 4,752, forward strand.
TTCAAATATAGTCGTTCCAAAATTAGTATTTAATGAATGTATAAAAAAAAGCGCCATTCTATCTTTACCAAGCAATCTTGTATGAAACGGCATCGAGGCGGGCTCGGGTTTGTAGTTCCCAAATTTAGTCCGGAGACTTTCTTTTAAAATTTCTTCAACTCTGGACTTCTGCATCTGATTTAAAGACATCTGTTTTCCTTTAAATGAAATATTATTTCGGAATACGCTCCTTTGTCTTTTTCTGTGCGATTTAATACCGGACGTTTAAAAGTATTTGTTATTTTCATTCCTGCTTTGTTGGCTATTTCAGAGTACAAATTATACTTATCATTAGCTACCAAAAAAACGTTATAGTCCCTTTTTAAGTATCTTTTACAATTGTTCAAAACGGCTGAAATTCCTTCAACATAGTTTTTTTGCGCTTCCTTCGTCTGTCCTTTGAATAATGGACCTATCTCAAGTTTGTCTTTTCTATCAAACCCAAATAAATCGTAGGCATAGGCGTGTTGTTCGTGATAGTCTATAAGTCCTACGTAAGGCGGGCTAGAAAATATGCCTGATATTTTTTGTCTGTTTAATATATCTGCAAAAGATTTTTTCTTTTTGGAAAGCGCTGTAAAAATGTCAATTGTTCTGGCATCTCCTGATAAACAATATTGATGCGTTTCTGTTTTTAGCTTTTCAAATTCTTTTATTCTTTTAACTGTGTCTTTTGAATATGTTTTCCACCACTTTATAATTGAAAATATGGGTTTGCAGATTTTACCGTGTTTAGAACAATAATAAGTTGTTGATGCAGGTTCTACAAGCGTTGCTAAATCTGAATGCGTAGTTGCCCTACACGAACGCATTGTGCGACTTAGAATTAAAGCTAAAATATTTTTATTATTAACGTTTTTGATATTTTTTATTTCTTCAAAAACAAAATTTATTTCATCTATAATGTTTTTGAAATACCATTTCTCAATAAAAGTTTTAGGATTTTGTTTGAGAAGTTCTATTTTATATTTTTTGACGAAATTTTTATAAACAGGGAGAAATTCTCCATCTTTTTCTTGACCGTATTTATCTTCATCTATGAGTTTTCTTTTAAGTTTATATTTGTAGTTGGGTACAGGAAAATATTTATCGTTAAATTTTTTTAATTGCTCTATGAGACTTTGCTCAAATTCTGTATCTTTTAAAAATTGGGAGTTTTTAATCAACTTTTCTGTGATTACACCTATACTCTCTTCTAATGAAGCAACATCATATTCGTTAATCTTGCAATTTGCGATAAAAGAATTGAAAGAAGAGATATCTATGCCTATTGCGTGCATACCAAGCTCGTTAGCCTGAGCAAGCGTTGTCCCGCTACCGCAAAAAGGATCTAAAACAACGTCACTTTTATTAAAATATTTTTCTTTTTTAAATTCATCGATATGGTCGTCTAAAAAATATTCTACAAGTTGAGGTATGAATTTACCTTTATATGGGTGAAGTCTATGTATATGCTTAGTTGTATCGGACTCCTTTAAATTATCAAAAGATAATTTCCAGTTTAAATCCTGTCCGAGTTTGCCTTTCCAAGAATGTTCTCTCGATTTATTTAGTGAACGATAATATTTCTCAAGTTCTGATTTTGAAATTTGAGTTGAACCATCATGCCCAATTTTGCTGATACATCCATACTGAATAAGATAAGAAATATTTGATGTCGTTACTTCCTTTCCCAAATAATTTGTAGCCCATAAACTCGCTTCTTTAATTGTTAAGTATTGGCTATTTAATTGCATTCAACCCTCTAATTTATCTAAACGTGACTTCATGACTAAGAAGAGCGCTTGTAAAAACCGTTTGCTTCTAAAAATTTGGTTAACTTACTTGAGTTTAACCATTTTTTTAGTTTGCCCATGTTGGCGCTGGAATATTAAACATGATAGAATTGTTAGATAACAAAGGTAAATCGTCAACTAAATTTTTTGTACTTGTAGAAATTGCTTGCATTCCTGTAAATTTCCAGCCCAAGCCTTCTAAAACTTCTCTAGCGTCATAATCTTCATTTAC
>NZ_JAIXMZ010000108.1:0-6779 GCF_020328025.1 Candidatus Endomicrobiellum pyrsonymphae
GAACATCGTTTACAGCTAGGACTACCAGGGTATCTAATCCTGTTTGCTACCCTAGCTTTCGTACATTAGCGTCAGTATTGGTCCAGGAGACTGCTTTCGCCCTCGGTGTCCCTCACTGACGACAGCCATGCAGCACCTCTGCTAACTCCCTTGCGAGTCATTACCGTTTCCGGCTTTTACCATTAGCAGTTCAAGCCCAGGTAAGGTTTTTCGCGTTGCGTCGAATTAAACCACATATTCCACCGCTTGTGCGGGCCCCCGTCAATTCCTTTGAGTTTCAACCTTGCGGCCGTACTTCCCAGGCGGTTCACTTAATGCGTTAGCGTCGACGCGGAAGGGGTCGATACCTCCCACATCTAGTGAACATCGTTTACAGCTAGGACTACCAGGGTATCTAATCCTGTTTGCTACCCTAGCTTTCGTACATTAGCGTCAGTATTGGTCCAGGAGACTGCTTTCGCCCTCGGTGTTCCTCCTGATATCTACGCATTTCACCGCTACACCAGGAATTCCGTCTCCCCCTCCCACACTCAAGCCAAACAGTATCCTTAGACCTTTCCCGGTTGAGCCGAGAAATTTCACTAAAGACTTATCTAACCGCCTACATACGCTTTACGCCTAGTAATTCCGAGTAACGCTCGCCACCTACGTATTACCGCGGCTGCTGGCACGTAGTTAGCCGTGGCTTTTTCTGAGGGTACCGTCATTTTTTTCTTCCCCTCTAAAAGGAGTTTACAACCCGAAGGCCTTCGTCCTCCACGCGGCGTCGCTGGATCAGGGTTGCCCCCATTGTCCAAAATTCCCCACTGCTGCCTCCCGTAGGAGTCTGGACCGTATCTCAGTTCCAGTGTGTCCGTTCATCCTTTCAGACCGGATACCCGTCATAGCCTTGGTAGGCCGTTGCCCCACCAACTAGCTGATAGGCCGCAGGACCATCTCAAAACGCATTACTGCTTTGACCCCTGTTTGATGCCAAACTGTGGTCTTATGCGGTATTAACTCCGATTTCTCGGAGATATTCCCCATTCTGAGGGAGGTTTCCTACGTGTTACTCACCCGTCTGCCGCTAAACTCTACGATACTCTGCAGAATCTCGCTCGACTTGCATGTGTTAGGCACGCCGCCAGCGTTCACTCTGAGCCAGGATCAAACTCTCCATAAAAATTATAGAGATGTTAATAAGCTCTCAATTACTGATACTTCTCATTCAAATAAAAGTCTCTCAACTTCTACTTGAATTAATTTTTACATAATGACTCTTGAATTACATGATTGCCTCTTTCACGAGGCGCTTATCTGCATGCTATTTAGTTTTCAAAGAACTTTCTTACAGAGAAAAATACCACTCTCTTTGCTTTCCCATTTTTTACCAATCTAGCAAAGTTTCAATGTCATCACCATATTTAGTTAGACACTCACTTCTCATCACTCCCGGAGTCTTACAACTCTTCTAACTATTAAACTTGCTACTATTATATTGATTAACACAAAAAAAAGAACTCTTGCTTCCACAACACATCTATTAAACAAAACTTATAAAAGTTTGTCAAGCCCCTGTAGTATCTCGCAACACACTAGATTTTTCTAAAGGCGAGCTGAAAGAACTTATATTATAGCAAAATCTAAAAGCGAAACAAAATCAAGACTTTTGTGAAATCTTTTTATGTTATACTAAAGTAAATAATCAATCAAATGATTGTTGATTATATTTATATCTATCGTTAAAATCGTCGTCATAAAAACTCTGACCCATTATCTGTTTGGATATGTTTTATTTCAAACGGACTTACTCGGTTTATTTTTACTAAAAAGTCTTTTGCATTTGCGCTACTTAACTTTTATACACTTGTGTACACGCTTGTGAAAATGCAACCCTTGATTTTACATCTATTACATTTATGAAATATCTCTTTGTCCCTTCTTCATATAAATTGCAGACTGTCTATTTGTACTAAATCTCCATATTAGCAAGTCTTATATTTACCACCTCGTTCTTTTTTCTCTATCTTTATCTTTATTTTTACCTTTCCATATTTTAATGCTGCCTTTAATACAATTTCTTTATAAAATTCCAATTCTTCAAGTTTTTCTTTTATTTCTTTTGATAACTCTTCCACATGAAAAGTGTTTTACGCCAACTTGTAAAATATTTTTCATGCGCCTGCCGAATTGCTTGGTTTATTTTGCTTTTCTTATTCGTAAGAATCTATAAAATGTGTAAACAGTCAATATCCAAATAGGCAAAGCAATAACCTGTTTAGCCATTCCAATTTGTGGCAAAGTCATAATAACTAAAATAAAAATTATAAAGACAAGCGTTATATATCCTGAATAAGGATAAAATGGAGCAGGGAACAATGTTTTGGGATTTTTCTGTTTAAACTTTAAGTGGGATAAAGTAATCATTCCCCAGTTTACAAGAATGCACATAACAGCAAAACTTATAATTATTTTAAGCGCTTCAAACCAATTTGGAATAAAATAATTTAACGGGACTACTGAAAATGTTATTGCGCTTGATAACAATGTCGCGGTAAAAGGAATGCCCCTTTTATCTATTTTAGCTAAAGCCTGTGGTGCATTGTTTTGTAAAGCAAGACCGTACAACATGCGACTGTTACTGTAAATGCAGCTACTGTAAACAGATAACCCCGCAGTTAAAACTATAAAATTTAATGTCCACGCAGCATATTTAAACCCTATCTTATCAAATATCATTACAAATGGGCTATCGAATATGCTTAAATTGCTCCAGTGGTACAACGACAAAAGCGCAGCAAGAGAACCTACGTAAAAAATCAAAATACGAAACACAACTTGATTTATAGCTTTAGGAATTGTTTTTGACGGGTCGGCAGTTTCTGCGGCGGTAACGCCGATAAGCTCTAATCCGCCAAAAGCAAATGTAATCATCGGAAGAGCTGTTATAAGCCCAATAAGCCCGTGAGGCAAAAATCCGCTAAATAGAGAATTGCCTGCGTGAGGTCCTACAGTTGCTGGTTGCCACAAATTTTTAATAGAGGCTCCGGGAACTAAATTGGGATCAAAAAATAATATATAGCCACCTGCTAAAATCATGGCGCAAATAGCAAAAATTTTTATAGATGAAAGCCAAAACTCAATTTCGCCGTAGGCTTTTACGGTTGCAAGATTTATAAGGTTTATTATTACAAAGAAAAACAAAGCTGTTTTCCACGTTGCCAAATTTGGAAACCAATATTGCGTATATGCCGCTACTGCTATAAGCTCTGTTATACCGGCAAGGGCATACCCAATCCAATAATTCCAGCCTGCCAAGAAACTCGGGAATTCTCCCCAATATTTATAAGCAAAATAACTTGAAGAACCGGCAGACGGATCTTGAGTATTCATTTCACCAAGTTGGCGCATAATTAGAAAAACGATAATCCCCACAATTAAATATCCTAAAAGTACGGATGGTCCCGCGGCAAAAATTGCGCTTCCTGCTCCCAAAAACAAACCTGTGCCAACGGCTCCGCCGAGAGCTATAAATTGAATATGTCTATTTTCAAGGTTGCGTTTTAAATGACTTTTTTGAAGAGAATTCATAGCTACGCTTTTACTCCTTTGCTGATTTTGTACCAAATATATATAACCAATATCCAAACCGGCATAGCCACTGCCAATTTTGTCATGCCAAACTGAGGCAATGCCATAACGAGAGGTATAGAAGCGAGAAATGCAATGGTAATATAATTTGAATACGGGTAAAACGGAGATGGAAATAACGTTTTATGATGGTTAAGTTTTTTATGTTTTCTGAATTTTAAATGAGCTATCGGAATAATGCCCCAATTGATGATGGATCCTATAACTGAAAAACTTACAATTACTTCAAAAGCGTTCATCCAATTTGGGAAGAAATAATTTAAAGGCACTACCAACGATGTTAATACCCCAGATAAAAAAATTGCAGCTGTTGGGATACCTCTTTTGTTTGTTTTAGCAAAAATTTGCGGAGCGTTTTTTTGCAAAGCAAGACCGTACAACATGCGACTGTTACTGTAAATGCAACTGTTGTAAACAGACAACGCCGCAGTTAAAACTACAAAATTTAGCATCCATGCTGCATATTTAAACCCAAGTTTGTCAAACACCATCACAAACAGATTGTCCGATGTGTTTAAATTGCTCCAATGGCATAATGATAAAAGTACAACAAATGTGCCTATGTATAAAAATAAAATAAGAAACATGACCTGATTTACAGCCTTAGGTATAGTTTTTTCAGGATTTTCTGCCTCAGCCGCCGCGAGACCAATAAGTTCTAGACCATCAAAAGCAAAAATTATCATAGGGAAAGTTAGAACAAATCCGACAAATCCGTGAGGAAAAATCCCGCTAAACATTTTGTCGCCTGCGTGAGGTCCGACGGTTGCTGCGCACCACAAATTTTTAATAGAAGCCCCTGTAATCAAATTAGGATCAAAGAAAAGTATGTACCCGCCGGCTAAAATTATTGCGCATACTGCAATTACTTTAACGGACGAAAACCAAAGTTCTACTTCACCGAAGGTTTTTACAGTTATAAGATTAATTGCGTTTACTAGCACGAAGAAGAACAAAGCAATTTTCCAAGTTGCTATATCAGGAAACCAATATTGCGTGTATGCTGCCACAGCGGTAAGCTCTGCTATACCAGAAAGAGCATACTCAGCCCAATAATTCCAGCCTGCTAAAAATCCAGGAAATTTGCCCCAATATGTACAGGCAAAATGACTTGAAGAGCCTGCAGAAGGCTCGTTAGTACTCATTTCGCCAAGCTGACGCATAATTAAAAATGCTATAATCCCTATCAATAAATATGCTAGAATAACAGACGGTCCGGCTGCAGAAATTGAGCTTCCAGCGCCTAAAAAAAGACCGGTGCCGATTATTCCCCCCAAAGCAATAAACTGAATGTGACGACTTTGAAGCTTATGTTTCAAATTTTCCATGAACACTTCTCCTGTTTTTATTAGTTAAAGCGTATCCTCTCTCTAATATGCTTAATTTTATTGGCATGAATACGCTCTTGCTTTATTTTTTACAATTTTACATCCCATAGTTACAATCAGTATCCAAGTAGGTAAGGCAATCACTTGTTTAGCCATGCCCAACCTCGGCTCTGCCACAACTGCGCTACCAAGCGCAATAAATTGGATATGTCTATTGTTTTAAGTTCACATTTCAAATTGCTTTCTTGAAGGTGGTTAAAACAAAAACATAAAGCGTGAGTGTAGCATAATTGGAATAAGAGTACAATGGCAATGGAAATAAAGTTTGGTGTTGTTGTAAAATTTTTTGCTGTTTAATTTATATGCGATAGCGTAATTAATATCCGATTAATAAGCACGCAAACAATCACAAAACCTATGATTATTTGAAAGGTATCAAGCATTGCGGAAAAAAATAATTTAACGGTACAACCGAAAACGTTAAAATGGCAGATACTAGCTACGCAACAATGGGGACGCCTCTCTTTGTGGTTAAAGTTTCAACTTGATAAATTTACGCAACAACTCGCAGCATTCTCTAAACAACAATCAATAATAAAAGATACGACTGTTAAGGTATCAAATCACTTCAGCCCATAAATAATGAGGAATGATGCCGTTGCCTTTAATATCATACATTGCAAACACCAACTCACGATTAAGCGCCCTCTCCTTTATTATCGCCATTATCGTATCTAATGCCACTTTCTCACTTATCGTTAGCTTCCGAGCTTCTGGTTCAAGCCTAATCCTTTTCTCATCCCACAGAGCGCCCACCAGCCTAAGCGTCGCCAACGTCGTCAACTTAATCTTCGTTAACATGAACTGCCTCACCATCCCCGTCACATTCAGTGGCAACGTTCTCTCAGCCTTCCTCGCCGCCGCCGCCAGCAACACATTCCGCTCCTCCCACTCCTCCCAGTCCTCCAACTGCTCCTTCAGCATCGATTCTACCACTGTCTTCGCTAACGCATATGTCAGCGGCTTCGTCTTCATCTCATCATCTACCCTAGCTACCACCACACCAAATATCTGCGACACCTTAATAGACCATTTCTTAATCAGCACCCGCGCTCGTATCGTCACATCCCCCAACAACGCATGCGCCGCCTCCCCCCTCGCATGCGCCATCCTCATCAGCAGATCCGTTTGCTCCGCCCTCATCTTTTCAAGCATAAGCCTCTCTTCTTCTGATATTGGATAAACTGAAGAAGAAGATGATGATGATAGTCGTGGTTGTGGTACTACTGTTAATGGTGATACGTCTAATGATGTTATTGGTAGATGATGTGGTGGTTGTAGTTTTAGCAGATTTCGTTCCTTCATTTGTAGCTCCAGCTCCCTCAGCTCCTTCACTCTCATATTAAGCCTCAAATTAAGCCTCAAACTCTCCACCTGCTCAGGCGACGACGAATCAAGAATGTCATTTATCTCCTTCGCGCACTTCATCTTATCCCACTGCCACTCCATATCCATTATGTACTCCTGCGCCTTCACCTCCGCCATATGCACCCTCACCATCGTCTCCTCCGGCAGTTCCTGCTGCAGTTGATCAAACGCCTTAGGCGATAGCTCATAACGCCGTTCTAGCAGTCGCGGATTCAGCAAGTCAGTCTGCTTCGTTATCTGACCCAGCCGTTTCTTGTTCGGTTCCAGCGCCACCGCCTCCAGTCTCAGTTCCTCCTGCATCGCCTCCAGTTGCTCTATCGACAGGTCATCCTTCTTCAGATCCTCTTCCCGTCGCTTGTGCTTATCATGAGCCTCCTGCTCCGCCACAGTTGG
>NZ_JAIXMZ010000103.1:0-1749 GCF_020328025.1 Candidatus Endomicrobiellum pyrsonymphae
CATGAAAAGATGGAGAGGGGAAATATCAAAATGGTAAACTACAGAGTGGCGGTTGTAGGCGCAACAGGCGCAGTAGGACGTGAAATGATTAGAATGCTAGAAGACAGGAGTTTTCCTGTTGAAAGTATAAAATTTTTAGCTTCAGAACGTTCCGTAGGTCAAAAATTAAAGTATAAAGGCGCGGAAGTAGCAGTTGAACTGCTTACAAGAGACAGTGGCAAAGGTCTTGATATTGCTCTTTTTAGCGCAGGCTCAGACGTTTCTAAGGAATTTGCCCCTTTTTTTGCAGCTGACGGATGTTTTGTTATAGACAATTCAAGCGCATGGAGAATGGATAAGGATGTTCCATTGATAGTCCCAGAGGTAAATCCTTACGATCTCAAAAAAGATAAGAAAATTATAGCAAATCCCAACTGCTCTACAATACAGATGGTTGTAGCATTAAAGCCTTTACACGACTTTGCAAAGATAAAAAGAGTTATTGTTTCAACATATCAGTCTGTTTCGGGCGCGGGGCAAAAGGGCATTAACGAGCTTATTGAACAAACAAAAGCTTGGGCTGAAGGAGAAACAATACCGTCGGCAAACAAGTTCCAATATCAAATAGCGTTTAATCTTATTCCTCAAATAGACGTTTTTACAGAAAACGGTTATACAAAAGAAGAAATGAAGATGACAAACGAAACGAAGAAAATTATGGGGGATAATTCCATAGAAGTAAGTGCAACGTGTGTAAGAGTGCCAGTGTTTCGTTCGCATTCTGAAAGTGTATGGATTGAAACCGAAAAGCCTCTTTCACCTACACAAGCAAAAGAATTATTATTAAAAGCTAACGGGATACAGCTTTTAGATGATCCCAAAACCAAAAAATACCCTACGCCTTTATTTGCAGAAAACATGCAGACAACATACATAGGAAGAATCCGCTCGGATATTTCAACAAAAAACAACGCATTAACGTTCTGGATTGTATCTGACAATCTTTTAAAGGGCGCTGCATTGAACGCAGTACAGATTGCAGAAACGCTTGCAATCGTTGAACTTGTTTAAGTTTTGAGCTTATTCTTGTTTCTTAACTTTAGGTGTTGCATGTATAAATTCAGATACCGAGAGTTAAATCTATTCGTCTTTATTTGGTGAGCTTGATTGTGATACGACGTTTTTTTGTTTGTAATCTATTTTTATCATATTTATAATCTCTATTTTCACATTGCATCCATATCTCTATTCAATTTCTGATATTAGTTTTTTTGATGGCAAATTGGTCTTTTCGATGAAGGTCAGAATATTTAAAGAGATGTCCGAGTAGCAGAATTTAGTTATTATCCGAGTTCGATTACTTCAAAGAATTTGATACGTAGAGTTGAATTTTCATTGTATAATTTTCAAGGTTGAAATGTTAAAAGTAAGGGATTAAATTTGTATAATTACAACAGTTGTAATTGGTTATTTAAAAGAGTACGAAAATAGAGTTTAGATTCTGAAGAACAAAGTAAGAAGAGTTTAAAGAGTCTGGACTACAAAAACGGAAGGGTATTAGAGTGATTAATTTCAAGAGAGTGGTAAGCGTAGTTGTAGTATTTAGTTTGGTATTGAGTTCATGCGGAGGAAACAAGAATAGTGGGGGCGACGGCGGTGCTGGGAGCGGAGTAAATGGGCTAGGAAGGAATGTAGAGTTGAGTATATTTGAGAACGACATTAAAACCGTTGGGGTGGCAGAGGATGTAGTACAAGTTGGATCGCGACTAT
>NZ_JAIXMZ010000103.1:1759-2128 GCF_020328025.1 Candidatus Endomicrobiellum pyrsonymphae
AAACCGTTGGGGTGGCAGAGGATGTAGTACAAGTTGGATCGCGACTATAAAGCTAGTGGGTAGTCGGTTTGAAAGGTGTGACCTTGACAACGCCGTTGGTGGGAAAGATGAAGTAGTATGTGTGAATAAGGGAAGTACCTCGACTGTTAGGTTTAAAAGAATGAAATATGATGATACGCTTTTTGAAGGCAAGGATTTGCAATGTGCGCTTGTGGGAGGTGGGGAAGGATGTGATAAGCCTCTTTTGGTCGAATGTGAATCGCAGGCAAAAGGAAGCGGAGTATGTGTGTCTCCCGAGATACGGTTTTATGGGACGAGAATGGCGATGAGTAGCGAGCAGAAGAAAGTAGCAGAACAGAAGAAAGTAGC
>NZ_JAIXMZ010000063.1:0-6587 GCF_020328025.1 Candidatus Endomicrobiellum pyrsonymphae
GTATGCCTGTTCTCATTGATATTTCTTTTCTGTTTAATATTCCCAAATGTAACCTAAAATACAAAATTAGCCGTTCTGTTTCGTTGTATCTTTGAAACTCTATAGCTTTAAAATCGTTCCATTCGTTAAAACTTCTTCGCTGTGAAATCGTTTTAAAAATGTCCATTTTCCCTTTGCTAATTTGGTTTCTTATAAACACCAAAAATCTCCAGTAAATTTACTGCTAAATTTTCATTTAAAATTTCATCTAAAATCGCAAGCCTAAATTACCAATTTATCGCTGTTTTATCGCTCCAAAAATTGCCATTTTTGCATTAAATCAATCATTTTATTGTTGCCCATGTTATTTTTCGGCTAAAATGGTCTTTTTTTGCCTGTTTTTTGACCCTTTTTTGGAGGACTTAGTCCTGAGGACTTAGTCCTGAGGACTTAGTCCTCATGCTTTTTCTATAAAATTTTAACCGCTTTTTGGATTAAGTTTTACGCTAAATTTTGCCCGTTTCCTTGCTTTTAAACGCCTCTGAAATCCTTGCCATTGATACGGATAGCTGACATCCTGCTTGAAAGTCTGTCATCAATGTTTGAAAAGTCAGTTATTTGCATGTTCGTCGTAATCAGTATCCTACTCTTTTCTCGAGCGTCTCTTGTGTCTATAACGTCAAAAAAGTTACGCAAAAACTTCTGACTTTCTATAGTATTAGCGCTGAATAACCCGCTATCCAAATCGTCAAGAATTAAATACTTCGCATTATACATCCGCTCTAAATATTTCCGCTCAACATCATACCCTCGCATGAATTCGTTTATGAGCTTATGGCAACTTTCAAAAGTCACTTTGTTTCCCGTAAGTTGTAATTCAATGGTGATAGCGCAGGCTAAGTGAGTCATTTTCACGATAAAAATTATTCACCATTTACGAAATTATTAAAACTTCCTACAAAAACACAAGATTATATAGTGTCTGATTTTGAATTTGAATAAAAGATATATTCAAGCCAAAAAATCAAAATTTATCTGTTTCTTTGAAGGGAGCGACAAAGCGCTTGATGAGGAGATCTTATCATCGGTGTTTATAAAACTGAAAAAGAAAATCAACGCAGAACATAAAAGAAAAATATTAAGCGACAACTTTTCATTTCGTAGTCTTAGACATAAATTCATAACTACGCTTATTAATTCGGGACAACCTATAAAAAAGATTAGCACAATAGCAGATCGTGCAAGTATTGCGATGACAGAACGGATTGTATTACCACTTTTTCTAACATTAGCCAAATTGCTTTAAGCTGACCCGTGGTTATATCTCCAAAGATAAAGCTTCCCTTTGTTTTCTGCTACATGTCTGGTTACTCTTTAATGGCGCAATTACAAAGCTGTTTTAACAACAACCCCATCTTAAAAACGAAATTCTTTATGTTTTCATAAGCTTTTTTCAACAGAGCTATCATTTTATCATTATTGTTTAAATTGCGAACCATAGTATGAAATTTTTTACATACAGAAGAAACATTTTTTGATATAATTTCAGCGCCGTCAATACACTTCACTTTATCCCATATTGCCGACTTATACGGAGCTTCAAGAACAGTTTCTTTTACAGATTTAGACTGAGTACATTCACCTGAAAAAACAGGCAAATTAGAAAAAATCATTACACCTAATAGCAGGACTATGATTTTTCCCATTTTTGATTATTTTTTTGTTTTGACATAAGATATTTTAATATTGTTGGCGCAACAAAAGTTGTAAGCATTATAACGGCAACCAACGCGCTGTAATCTTTAGCTCTAAACACATTGTTTTTCAGTCCCATACCTGCAAATATCAAACCGACTTCTCCGCGTGGAACCATTGAAACACCTATCAAAAGTTTACTTATGCCTTTCTTAAACACAACAAACCCAGCAACCATTTTACCAACAAAAGCAACAACAAAAAGTACTGCTATCAAAACCAAAACTTCCACATTTGCCGCTACAAAAGGATTGAATGTACTAATATCTACCTTAGTACCCATTAAAACAAAAAAAATGGGAACAAAAAAAGCATAAAGGGGTTTTGCATCCTTTTTTATTTCATCACTTTGTTTTGTTGTCGAAAGAATTAACCCTGCCACAAATGCGCCGACTATTGGAGCGAGTTTGACTTTAACAGCAAGCGCTGACACAACGAAACAAAAAACGATACCTATAACAAATGCTGTGTTCGCTTGTTTCATCCTTGAAACAAATTTTAAAATCGAAGGGGCTATAAGCATACCTACAACTACAGACAACACTAAAAACAGTATCGCAGTTCCACTTGTAGATGCAATTGCCCACAAAGTAACAGTTTCACCCTGAACGAGCTTTAAAACAACAGCAAGAATTGCAAGACCTATAACGTCATCAATAACCGCAGCGCCTAAAACTATCTTTGCTTCTTCAGTTTCAAGACGTTTTAAATCCATGAAAACTCTTGCGGTGATACCAACAGAAGTTGCTGTAAGAACAGCTCCTGCAAAAATTGCCTGAGCGCTTGAAAACCCAAAATACAAAAACACAAAATAGCCTAGAAGGCAAGGAGCTGCAACTCCAACAAATGCCACGGCTGTAGCCCATCCGCCTGCCTTTAAAAACTCTTTTATGTTCGTAGCAAGACCCACCTCAAAAAGTAAAACTATTGCGCCAAGTTCTGACATACTTGTTAATACTGCTGTTTCACTGACAAGTCCCAAAACGCTTGGACCTATAACTATACCGGCTAAAAGTTCGCCTATTATAGCGCTTTGCCCTAATTTTAAAGCGCATTCGCCAAATATTTTTGCAAATAAAAGAATACTAGACAAAGCCATTAAAAACACGAACACATCATGCATTCAAAACCCCTATTTGTTTCTTATTTTTCCCACGGCTTACCGCATGTAAAAGTTTCGCGACAACCTTCTCTTACACAATCAGGACCTGCATCGGCAAACAATAAAGGCGCTTCCTCTCTGACAAGATTTAACATGCAACGCGACATCTCCCTTATTTCCCATTGCGCTCTATTGCAGCTTCTCAATGAGAAAAAGTGTCTCAATTCTCGAGCGTTCATAGTTATTATTATCTTTGTTGCGCAAGCATTAGGTAAGATATATCTCGCATCTTCAGCAGGGATACCTGCATCTAAAAATTCTTTATACAAATTTTCGGTATTTTTTAAAAATTCATTATATTTTTCTAAAAGGCAACTATTTTTTTTAATTGACGCTGGGATTACAAATTCAATACCATCCTTAAACTTTACATATCTTTGGCTTTGCACTGAAAAAGAGGCTATTCTATGCCTTGTAAGTTGCGCAAGCAATGCACGAGATACGCCTTCCACACCAAAAGTAAAAGATGCATGTTCTAAAACAGAGTGATGCCCTGACAAAACAACTTTACCAAGAAGATCTTTAATTTTTTCTTCCGTGAGTTTCTCTGAAATTTCGCCTATACCGACAGCGCTATAACACAATCTTGCTGCTATCGCGCATACTCTTTCAGGTTCTTTGGTAAATTTTAAAAGGTTTACTTTCAATGTTTCTCCAATAACACAATTAGAACCACTTTGTATTTTCGACCACTTCTATAGTCTCTTCTCTCTTTCTACCGAGAGAAATTAAGCCTATAGGGGCGCCAACAAGCTGCTCCAAACGTTTAACGTATTTTTGCGCATTAAGAGGTAGTTTTTTAAAACTTGTAACACCTTTAATTTTACCTTTGAATCCTAACATTTCCTCGTAAACGGGTTCAGCGTATTTCTGTACAGTTCTAGACGAAGGGAAATCCTTATATATTCTGCCTTTATATTTGTAGGCAACACAAATTTTAATTGTCTTTATATCTTCCATGCAATCAAGTTTCGTAAGAATTAAATGTTTTATACCACTAACCCTAACACTATGCCGTACAACAACAGCATCGAACCAGCCGCAACGACGAGGTCTGCCAGTTGTTGCGCCATATTCCCCACCTTTTTCCCTTAAAAAATCTCCCATCTTATCAAAAAGTTCTACAGTAAAAGGACCTTCGCCTACTCTTGTAGTATATGCCTTTACAACTCCTAAAACATTATTGATTTCCGTAGGTCCTAGTCCTGCACCGGGACACACACCGCCGGCTGTAGGATTAGATGAAGTTACATATGGGTATGTCCCAAAATCCAAATCTAATAGTGTGCCTTGAGCGCTTTCAAAAAGCACTTTTTTATTTTTCTTTATTGCGCTCTCAATCATAAGACTTGTATCCGCAACAAAAGGTTTTATGAACTTCGAAAGTTCTTTATGATCTTTCAATATTTCTTTCTTCAATTTCTCAATACTTATGCCACTGTTTTCCAAAATAGGAGCTTTTTCTATGAGATTTTTATCAAGAAGATCCAAAAAAACATTTTTCTCCAAATAGTCAATAACTCTTATCCCTATTCTTTTTACCTTGTCGGAATAACAAGGACCTATTCCTCTTTTTGTAGTACCTATTTTGACGTTTCCTTCCTCGAGGATGCCATCAATAAGTTTATGATAAGGAAGTATTATGTGAGCCTGCTCACTTATAAAAAATCTACCTCTGACAGAAATTTTCTTTTTATTTAAGAAAGTAATCTCTTCTTTTAATGCCTTAGGATCAACTACAACGCCGTTTCCGATTAAACAATATTTTTTTGGAAAGAGTATCCCCGACGGCACTAAATGAAGCACAAAAGGTTTGTTTTCGTAAATCAGCGTATGACCTGCATTATTGCCACCCTGATAACGGACAATATAGTCCGCTTGCTTAGCAAGATAATCAACAACTTTTCCCTTACCTTCATCTCCCCACTGCGTACCTAAAACAACTAGTGTTGGCATGATGTACCTTCCATAAAATAACCACTTAACCCTTTAACGAAAATAAAGTCTAAACGGATTTAGTATTTGGCTGAAGCGCCTACAACTTAAAACGAGCGCGCCAACGAGATTTCTTTTATATACTATTTTGCCCGCTTTGCAAGCAATTTGTAAGTTCTTATCGCAAATCAACAACAAAATCTGTGTGTACTGCACATAATTTTATCTATCCAACTCTTCAAGCAACTCATTAACTCTTTTCGTATGTGAACGTTTTGAATATATTTTCTCTGCCCACTAAAAATTCCTTTTTAATATCTCAAATTTTTATTTTCTAATAATACATCAATCACATAGTATGGCATTCATATTCATTTAGTTGGCGACCTACTTTTAATTTTTCCACTATTGTATTTAATAATTGATTATCATTACCACAAGTACGATTTTCACCAATAACATCAAGAGCAAATTCTAATACCTTGCCTTTCAAAGACTCATCTTGTTTCAATCTCCTTGCAATATGTCCGCATTTAGCAACAATATTTCTAGATGTCATAATAGTTCCATTCCATTTTAAATTCTACCATTTTCTCACAAACAACATATTCATCCGGCATAGCATTACAGTTTTGCCTTTTTCATTTGTCGGAGAATTTCTTCAAAAACATCTTGGTTACTTCACACCTCAGGATATTTGTAATTCTAAAATACTGCATTAGCAACTTGAATTTGCCGTTTCTACTGTTAAATTTTAATATGAAATAATTTATTCTTTTTTCATCGGATTTTCTTCTAAACAATCCATCATGTTTATCAATTTAGAAACAGTGTCCAGCGATGTATTCTGCAAGCTATCATCTTTATTATACATAATTTCATTACATAGTCAAAAATTTGGTGAGATTGTCATCCAACACCTTTAATAGCTCAGAATTAAATCCATAATCTTTTGTTCGTATTTGGTAGAATAGCTTACCCAGCCGATTCTATTTCTATCGTTTTTTCCGGGAAGTATGCAACCTTGCATATCTTTTGAGATATTTCCTCTATGAATACGCACGCCTGTAAAACCACTACATTTAGAAGTAATGGTAATTCTCTGTTGAATCTCAACCATTACTTTATATTTTCCTATCGGCATAAGCATTCGTGACGACTTACCCGACTCTAACGTACCGCATATCATTATTATACATTAAATAAACATACTCCGCCAACTACATCAACAACACAGTAGAATAATAACTAACACAAGTCAATAGCGAATTCAAGTTGTCAATGCAACAATGATGGCGGAAGGTACCGGGCTAGTATTGTAGAAGTTTTCTTACAAAAACTCAATGGGTAATCACCTAAACGCTCCTGAAGTTTTCATATTTTCTTGTAAATTAGAAGCTTGTAAATTAGAAAGTTTGATATAATACGAATATGGGCAGACATATTCAGTGTCTATTAAACTCTTAGAAGGTTTAAATTGATATAACTGAATTGATATAATAGCGACCACATTTGATTTGGTAATAGTTGGCGGAGTATGTTTATTTAATGTATAATAATGATATGCGGTACGTTAGAGTCGGGTAAGTCGTCACGAATGCTTATGCCGATAGGAAAATATAAAGTAATGGTAATTCTCTGTTGAATCTCAACCATTACTTTATATTTTCCTATCGGCATAAGCATTCGTGACGACTTACCCGACTCTAACGTACCGCATATCATTATTATACATTAAATAAACATACTCCGCCAA
>NZ_JAIXMZ010000008.1:0-28934 GCF_020328025.1 Candidatus Endomicrobiellum pyrsonymphae
GAGAGGAGCAGAGAAAGCTGGTAGCAATGTTAGCGACATCACAACAAGAACGTCTGTCCACCCGCTGTGGGAGTACAGACGTTCTTGTTGTGATGTCGCTAACATTGCTACCAGCTTTGTGAGATTTATCTGGCGAGCATGCCGAGAGGAGCAGAGAAAGGCAAACAAACAAGCTTACACATCTTTTTAATTGTAATGTCATCATATTATGTCTTCTTTTTAAGAATAATGTCGTCATACTATTTCTTCTTTTGTTTTTATCTGGTATCAAATATCCAAGATAAAAACAAATTTAGGTAATGCCATCATACTATTTTCTCTTTTGTTTTTATCTATCAGTTTTGATAAATTTAGATTTAGATATTATAGCAAACAAACAAGCTTACACATTTTTTTAATTGTAATGTCATCATATTGTGTCTTCTTTTTAAGAGTAATGTCAGCATACTATTTCCTCTTTTGTTTTTATCTATCGGTTTTGATAGATTTAGATATTAGGGGAATGTGGAATATGTATTGGTTCACGTGAAAATTTTCCTTTTTTATTTTAGCGCTACTTTTCTTGTTTTGCATTTATAAGAAAATCAATTATACCAAATCAAATTTTTTAACAAATCAGCTACAACTTATGTGTGATTGTATCATCTCATCAAATACAACTGTTGTGATTATACCAAATCAAACCTTTTAATAAATCAAGCCACTTAACAAATCAGCTACAACTATGTGTAATTGTATCAAATCTTTTAACAATTGCCAATTTAAAACAGCGCTTTAATTTTCCAAAATGTGTCTTTTATTTAACTCTGTTGTTGACTAGACACAAAGCGCATTCCTGCACAAACATTCTGCACTACTTATTGCTTCCTTTTAAAAAACGTAAGACCCGGAGCGCAAAAACATTTTCATACTTCGGGTTAGATTTGTTTCATCTTCTTTTTTGTTGTATCATCATTAAAAAGTTGCGCTACCTTAACATTTTGATAGACAATTACTATTCATCTATGTATAATATGGCGTAGAGTCTTGTGGAACTTACGATTACGCCACAAGTTTTTAAAAGTGATAGAATAACTATTACGCAATTTAAGAGGAATGCAACGGGTCTAAAACAAGATGCGAAAAGTGTAAAAAATGGAGGATGAACATGCTCAAAAAATTTATTAGCTGGATGAAGACGTTGCCAGATGCAAAACCCATTACAGAGCAAAAACAGATTGCAAAGCAGTACAAGCTATGGCGTATTAAAACGTTTGTTGGAATGTATGTTGGTTACCTATGTTTTTATCTTACACGTAAAAGTTTAACATTTGCAGCTCCATCTATGATGCACGACATTGGAATGACAAAAGATGACTATGGGATCCTTGGCACGACAATGTACATAACTTACGGTATAGGTAAATTTGCAAGTGGTATACTTGCTGACAAATGCAATATTCGTTCTTTTATGGCAGTTGGATTACTTGGAACTTCCATAGTTGCTCTTTGTTTCAGTTTTATTTCATCAATACCATTACTTACTTTCTTGTGGGGAGTCAATGGAGGGGTACAGTCTATGGGATTTCCCCCAACGGCAAAAGGAACCGTCTATTGGTTCTCTCCAAATGAGAGATCTTTCTTTTGGACACTATTTAGTTCTTCTAAAGCAGGAGGCATAGCATTACTAGGCGCAATATCTCCTATCTGTCTACTTTTGGGTTCATGGCGCGCAATTTTTTACGTACCTGGCATACTTGGGATAATGGTTGCTATCAGCATGATTTTTGTTTTAAAAGATAAACCTTCCTCCGTCGGCTTGCCTCCCATCGAAGTTTATCGCAACGACACTACTCTATCGGAAGAAAAACATAGCGAACTTTCAAATTGGCAAGTTCTAAAAAAATATGTCTTTGTAAATCCTTTTGTATGGTATATTGGGCTAGCGGCAATGTTCTTGTACTTTACTCGTTGGGTTGCCCTTGATTGGGGTCATATATTTATGATAGAAAGAGGTCTTCCTGCAGCTCCCGCCGCTGGTCTATTAGCATTCATGCCACTCTTTGGTGTTGTCGGAAGTATTTCAGGCGGATGGTTTGCTGATAAATTTTTTAAAGGACGCGCCGCTCCAATGACTATAATATATTTGGCGTGTCTGACTCTTAGCATATGGGGAATGTACCACTTTATTAATTTAAGAACATCTTCTTGGTTTGTTATAGCTACTTTTCTTGCTTTAGTTGGTTTTTTTGTAGAAGGGGCGCAGAGTTTGGGAGGTGGCGCGTTGCTTGCTCGTGTTACGCTACCGGAATCAATAGGTGCAGCTATAGGTCTTGTTGGAGTGTTTGAATATGCAGGAGCCGCCTGTTCTGGTATGGGCGGAGCGATAATGTCTAAAAGCTTGGGTTGGAGCGGACTTTTTATATTTTGTGGCATATCGTGTATAATAACAATGATTTTTATAGCTCTTACATGTGAAAAAGAAAAGATTGTTGTAGTGTAGTTGCTAGAAATGTTGTGGACATTGAGGCGAATTTATCAAAGGAACATTTGATGGAGTCAATAGATATTTTGGACTATAACATATGACAATAAGATTAAAATAAGACTAATTATGAGCGAAAAAAAATATTATGTATATTCCTTCGGCTGTAAAGTAAACCAATATGAATCGCAACTTATTTCTGAAAAATTTAAAAACGACGGTTTTGAGAGAGCGCAAAAACCTGAGGATGCAAATATTATCATTTTTAATTCGTGCACAGTAACAGCGACTGCAGATAAAGAATGCGAATACTTTTTAAGAAAGGTTTCCAGACTTTCAAACAACCCCAAAATAATACTTACCGGCTGCCTCGCAAAAAATAAAAATATTGATATTCAAAAAATGTTCCAAAATATCGAAATCGTTGAAGATAAAACAAAACTTTTTAATGAATCTCAAAAACAAATAGTTTCTAATTTTGATAAACATTCAAGAGCGTTTTTAAAAATACAAGATGGCTGTAATAGCTTTTGCAGTTATTGTATAGTTCCATACGTTAGGAATGTTCTTTGGAACAAACCTGAAAATGAAGTTCTTTCAGAGATTACAAATTTTATACGCGGCGGATATTCTGAGATAGTTTTAACAGGAATACATGTGGGTAAGTATAGTGGCGGATTATCAGATATCATTGAGAAAATAGTAAAAATTCCTTTTATTTTTAGAATACGGATTTCATCTATAGAGCTAACCGAAATTGATGACAAATTAATAGAGCTAATGTGGACAAATCCTGAAAAGATATGTTGTCATCTGCATATTCCTCTGCAATCAGGTAGCGATGAAATTTTAAAGCAAATGAACAGAAAATATTTAACAAGAGAATTTGAAAAAAAAGTAGATACACTAACGCTCGCATTGCCAGACTTAGCGCTTACTACAGATATCATCATTGGTTTCCCCGGAGAAACCGAAAAACATCACAAAGAAACATGTGATTTTGTCGCAAAAACTCCATTCACAAGATTTCATATTTTTAGATATTCAGACAGACAAGACACAGAAGCTTCGATGTTCGAAAATAAAGTTCCTACAAGCACGATGAAGACTAGATCAAAAGATTTGTTTGAAATAGATTCTAAAAAAAGAAAAGATTTTTTAAATAGATATATAGGAAAAAAAAGAAACGCAGTAAAAATAGGTAAAGACAAAGCTTTAACAGATAACTATATAACCGTTCAAAGACAAAGCGGTCAAATTTATAACGACATTTTTGAAATTGAAATCACAGATACTTCTTATGTTTGACAGTAAGTTTCCTGCATAAATATTTAAATTCTTTGATGAAAGATTGGTTGTCATAAGGCATAATTCCTGCTCTGTCTTTTGCCTAATCAAAACTGTAATTGTAGTGTAATTTATTAAGCTGTAAATCGCCCTCGTATTTTTACAGGACAAAACAAAAGTACCAAAAAGTCTTGCCGCTGAGCTTCATTCGCTTCATATTTTCTAGGCAATTTTAGAACTCGCAAAAAATCTTAGTAGCGCGATATTCTCAAATACAGGATCTTTAGTTATGGGCTACCTCATAATAATCTTTTAAAAAGATATTAGTGTGAAACTTTGTAAATATTTTGACAAAAACTACTGAGATTAACAGTTTTTTAAATGACAAAACAAAATAAAAGATATATAATTGCGTAGGTTAAAATTTATAGAAAGGATAAGAAAATTCGACCTGTCGTTAGAGTATAATCAAATCGCTTTAAATTGTACCAGCGGTGTCTTCGCGAGGAACGAAATGACGAAGCAATTCAGCATCGTCGTTGTCTGGATTGTCAGTCGCAAGTCTCACAATGAGTAGATGGCGTTAAAGGCTAACAGCGCAACTTAAAGCAATTTGATTATATATGGTCGGTTTTTAATAAAACCATGAAAAGAAACGATGTAAGAAATGTTGCTATTATAGCTCACGTAGATCACGGTAAAACGACTATAGTAGATTCATTATTAAAATTTTCCGGTCAATTTAATGTTAAAAATGATGAAGCTCAAGATATGGTGTTAGACTCTAATCCTCTCGAAAGGGAAAGAGGGATAACAATCCTTGCAAAGTGCACGTCTGTAAACTATAAAGGTAATACCATTAACATAGTAGATACTCCCGGTCATGCAGATTTCGGCAGCGAGGTAGAAAGGGTATTGAAAATGGTTGACGGCGCAATTCTTATGGTTGACGCGGTTGAAGGACCTATGCCACAAACTCGTTTTGTTTTAAGAAAAGCCCTAGCGCTTGGATTAAAGCCTATTGTTATTGTAAATAAAATGGACAGATCTAGCGCAACTCCTAGCGCAGTTGTGGACAACGTTTTTGATTTATTTATGAAACTTGGCGCAACTGACGAACAATTTGACTTTCCAATTCTTTACGCGTCAGGACGCGAAGGTTGGGCAAGCACAAAGATGGAGGAGAAAGGCGCTGACATAGAACCTGTTTTTACAACAATTCTATTAAATGTTCCTGCTCCAGAAGCAGATATTGAAAAACCTTTGCAGATGCAAGTAACAATGCTAGATTACAATAACTTTTTGGGGAATGTTGGTATAGGCAGAATTTTAAACGGCATTGTAAAAAAAGGACAGACTATAACACTTGTAAATGATACTAGTATTAATTCTCCAAAAATTACAAAAGCGGTCCGCATAGACAAGTTCTATGGACTATGTAAACAAGAAGTTGAGCAAGCCGAAGCAGGCGATATAGTTTCAATAGCAGGGCTTGAAGGCATTGAGATAGGGGACACAATTTGTAGTACGGAACATATCTTACCATTGCCAAAACTTTCTATAGATGAGCCAACTGTTTCCATGAACTTTCTTGTCAACGACTCTCCTTTTGCAGGACGCGAAGGTAAGTTTTTGTCAAGCAGACACATAAATGCCCGCCTCGAAAAAGAGGCGCAAACAAATGTAGGCTTAAGAGTTGAAACATTAGAAGGTGAAGGAAGATTTAAAGTTTCAGGAAGAGGCGAACTTCACCTAACAATTTTAATTGAAACCATGCGTAGAGAAGGATTTGAGCTTTCAGTTTCTTCGCCTGAAGTCATATATAAAGAAAAAGATGGCAAGATTTACGAACCTATGGAATTTCTTACTTTGGACATAGAAAGCCAATTTCAAGGAGCCGTTTTTGAATTAGCAGGTAAAAGAGCTGCAAAACTCGAAAATATGGTAAGCGAGGGTGAAAATAGAATACGACTTGAATATATAATCCCGTCAAGAGCATTGATAGGTTTCAAAAATGAGTTCCTAACAAATACTCGCGGACAAGGTATTATGCATCATAGTTTCTACGATTACATGCCAAAAGCAGACGTTGCAGATTTAAGAACAAATGGCGTTTTTATAGCAAAAGAGTCGGGAAAAGCTACAGCTTATGCTTTGGATAATTTACAAAAAAGTGGTCAGTTGTTTTTAGATCCCGGCATCGAAGTATATGAGGGAATGATAGTAGGTCAAAATTCTAGAGAAAACGATTTGATAGTAAATCCTTGTAAACTAAAGAAATTGAGCAATATGAGAAGCAAAGGTTCGGATGATGCGCCCATGCTTACGCCTCCAAGACTTATGAATCTTGAACAAGCAATCGAGTATATTTCCCCTGACGAACTTGTAGAAATTACGCCAACTTCAGTACGTTTGAGAAAAAAGATTTTAAATCACTTGCTTAGAAAACGTTCTTCCCAAAATGAAGCTGAAGAACAAAGTTAAAAATATAAAGTGAGCGAATTTTATAAATATAAAATCCTATTTCAGTTTACAATTCGTTTATAACAGCTTCTATTTGCGTTTTATCTTTCATATTTTTTATTAAAACTTTACCGTTTTCAAATTCTGTTTTAGCAAAAACAATCGTTTTGGATGCCTGTATTTTATCTGCATATTTTAATTGATTAGTTAAACTTTTCCCGTTTATAGGACCGAAAACAGAAATATCTTTATTGAAACTTAAACCATTTCTTACAGTTTTTACCGCAAAAGCAAACGCTCCGTTAAAAAGTTCTTGATCGGCAATAGCTATAAAGATTTTTTCAGTATCTTTAAAATTATTAAAAAGCCCGACACTTTGAGCGGCAAGCATCACTCTTTCAGAACCCAAAGCAAATCCCATCGCAGGAGTATCGTGTCCGCCAAGTTCTTTAACAAGATTATCGTATCTTCCACCTGCGGCAAGAGCATCTTGAGAACTGGTAGAATCAGAACGTATTTCAAAAACCGTTCTTGTATAATAATCCAAACCTCGCACAAGCTTCTCGTCAACCGTATAAACGCAATCGACGCTTTTAAGCAAAGACTTTACCGAATTAAAATTATCTTTACAGCCCTCACAAAGGTAGTCTGCCATTTGAGGTACTTCGATAAATTTACCTGCATCTATTTTACAATCTAACAACCTTAAAGGATTATTTTTAAGTCGTCTTTCACAATCGTCGCATAAACCTTGAGCAGAGCTAAAATATTTAATCAATGTTTTTCTAAAAAAAGGTCTGCACTTTTCGCACCCTAAAGAATTTATGTGAACATTGATTTTATCTATGCCTACAGCAGCAAGCAAATCTTGCGCGAGAACAATAACCTCAGCATCTGCAGCAGGAGATGAATTGCCATAATATTCAGCCCCAATTTGATGGAATTGTCTATATCTGCCTGCTTGAGGTCTTTCGTACCTAAACATTTCTCCGGAATAAAAAAACTTTCCTGCGGGATTTGAAATATCCATTCTATGTTCAATACAAGCTCTTACCAAAGAAGCTGTCCCCTCAGGACGCAAGGCAAGTTTGCGACCTTTTCTATCTTCAAAAACATACATCTCTTTCTCTACAATATCTGTCGCCTGCCCTACTGATCTCATAAAAAGGGAGGCATCTTCAAAAATGGGCGTTCTTATTTCTTCAAATCCGTATTTTTTAAAAATCTCTTTGGATTTTTGTTCCAACAAACTCATTCCTAAAGCATTTATCCCAAATATATCATGCGTCCCGCGGGGAGCTCTGTAATTCATTTTTGTAATTCCTTTATTTCTTCTTTAAGCTCTATTTTTTTATTATATTTATCCATACTTATTACTCCGACGGAAATAATAAATTGGAAAGCCTGTTCTACCGTATGATCCGTATATATCACATCTTCTTCTTTAAACAACAACAAAAAACCCGTAGTAGGATTTGGCGTTGTTGGCATAAAAGCGCAGATATAGCTTTCTCCTTTAACGGACTGCCTGCCGGTCAAAAAAGCCACGCTATAAACTTCTCTGTTTGGGTAACGCACAAAAATAACTTGTTTAAAACTTTTTGAACTATCCGTTCCAAATATAAAATTTACAAACTGCCTTGCGGCAGAATGAACTGTACCCAAAATAGGAAGTTTTTCTATAAGCTTTTCTATAAACCCCAAAACGCTTTTCCCAAAAACTCTATTCGTAACGAAACCTAAAATTAATATGCTTAAAATTGAAATAAAAAAACTTGAAATCTTTGCTATAACAATTACCCAGTATTTATCAACAACAAAATAATTAATAACAGGAAAAGCAAAATTACTTATCCATTTGAAAAGAATAGCAACGATAAAGTATGTTAGCCAAAGAGGTATTATAACTACCAAACCAGTAATCAAATACGTCTTAATTAAACCCCCTGATTTTTCTTTCAGACTCTTTTTTTTAACAGATTTTTCTTCATTTTCCATAAACAAACGCCGCCCCAGCTTTTAACAGCTTATTTAATTTTGCATGTGAATCCGACTCCGCATATACCCTTACAACAGGTTCTGTACCTGCAAATCTAAAACCTATCCAATTATTATCGTCTATAATAAATTTATCTCCGTCAATAGTTATATTTTTTTGAATTTTCATACCTGCAACATTTTTTGGAGTTCTGTTTTTTAAAGTATCTCTAAAAGCATCCATAGTTTCAGATGGTAAATAAAAATTAAGCCTTGACGTTACAACTTCTCCAGTAAGTTTTTTAATGTCTCTTAATAAGTCTGCTATAGTTTTTTTGCTCATTGCAACGACTTCCGCCATTAAAAGACATGCTAAAATTCCGTCTTTCTCAGGAATGTGACCTCTTATTGTAAGTCCTCCCGATTCTTCGCCTCCTATGATAAATTTGTCCGGATTATTTACCATAATATCTCCAATATGTTTAAACCCAACCGGAGTTTCCACAACGTCAACACCAATCTTAGCCGCAAGTTTATCTATAAAGTGCGTTGTCATCACGCTTCTTGCAGCAATACCCGTCCAGCCTCTTGTTTTGTTTAAATGATGCAACAAAACGAGTATTACCTGATTTGGAGTAATAAAAGTACCGTCAGAATCTATAATGCCAAATCTATCCGCGTCTCCATCAGTAGAGAAACCAAGCTTATACGATTCTTGTTTAACAAGATGAACAAGCGCAGTTAGATTTTTTTCTGAAGGCTCGGGAGCGCCGCCGCCAAACATTGTATCTCTATTTTTATTTATGGTTACGTTTTGTATTCCTGCGTCATCAAGCAAAGCATCAAGATAATCGCTACCGGTACCATGTAAAACATCAACAGCAATTTTGATTTTCGATTTCTTTAGAGCTTTAAAATTTACAAGCTCTTTTATTTTTTTGATATAAGCCGTACGAGGATTGTGCATTTCTATCAACTTACTTTTTATACCACACTCAAAAGGGACAGATTTTATGTCTTTACTTTGTATTGAAGCGCAATATTTCTCTATTTTTTGCGTTGTCTCCGGAAGAGCTGGACCACCCCATCCCGAAGAATATTTTAGTCCGTTATATTTATAAGAATTATGACTTGCCGTAAAATTAATGCCACCGACAAACTTGGAATGCACAATATCGTAAGCTATGACCGGTGTTGGAGTAGCTCTTTTACAAAGCAACGCCCTTATGCCATTGCCAGCCAAAACTTCAGCTGAGGCTTTTGCAAAATCCTCAGACATAAATCTTGTATCATACCCTACAATCACAGAAGCAGAAGACTTTTTGTATTTTTCATTAATAAGATTTGCTATAGCCTGCGTAACAACGGCGACATTATTGTATGTAAAATCTTCGGCAATAATCCCTCGCCAGCCGGATGTTCCAAATCTAATCATATTTATCTCCTACTCCGGAAATAACAGACACAAGTTGTAAATTTATTTTTGCCATTCTTTTATTTTTTTTCAGCTATAGATTTCAAGTAACTCTAAAGCAGTCGTTTTATCTTTTGCTTCAGCCCAAATAGGAAAAAACATGCTACTATATTAATATTTAAAACACAATGTTTTAATCTCCTTGTAGGAAACGACACAATCTTATTATAAACTCTTTAGATTTCTTTAAATCTTCAGCAACTATATCTCTATTACACTTCTCCCCTCTTTCCTTTAGCCACCCCCCTTATCAAGGAGGAGTACTCATGGAGAAGAACTCGGAGATAAAGAGGAAAACCCATTAGAGCTATTAACAGCGCCGTGCAGTTGTTAGCGACATTTTACATTCTACAATTAATTAATAACAAATTACTATGCCTCTCATTTTTTTAGTAATAAACAACAACGCCGTTGGCTGTTAACTCTTTACATTTAACCTTACCATAAAAAACGCTCTTAAGCGCGCCTATACGCTCCTACCACCGACATCAGACGAATTGGGAATATTGAATGGGACACAACTCAAAAACATAACCTTTCAAAGTGACCATGTTTTTATCCAATCAATTAGTCTTATTTTAGTTTTGCAATGTATTTTTATGGGGTTTTGGACGTTTTTAAGAATATGTTGTGTCCCGTTCAATATCCCCTATGTTATCTTTGAAAATGTTATTTAAACTCTAAAAGTAAAACTTATAGGATGTTTACCTAAAGGCGCTAATTTTGATAATTATAGATGCAAGAGATATGTCGCAACTGCAGAAAATTGGCTTAGCAACAGACCAAGAAAACATCTTGACTGTTTAACGCCTCAAAGATGTTCTTATTCTTATTTCTGCTGTTGCGTGTGCGGTTTGAATTTGCCTTTTATTTTACTTTGTAGTATGTCATTTCATAAGCATTTCACAAATATTTTATCAGTCCCTACAAGTTGTCAAGGGATTATTTAGTAAATTATAAACTAAATAAAGGAAAGTAGTATGAAAACACCAAAAATATTTGTAAATAACGACAGAAGAGTCGTGGTTGCATCTGTTCCTGTGTATTTTTTCAAAATATCAGGAGACAAGTATATTCACGCCCAATGTTCGCCTTTAGGGATAATAACATCGGGTTCAAATTTAGAAAAAGCAAAAGCAATGTTTAAAGAAGCTTTTAGGATATGGCTAGACTATGTAGAAGAAAAGGGAAACATAAGAGATGTTTTGAAAGAATTGGACTGGAAACTTACTCGAACAACGGCTATTCCTAAAGAAAAACCTATTGGCGTTCCAATTGAATTGCTTGCAAGCAGAGTGGTAAATTTAGAAGTACCAACAACTAGGTTAAACTAACATGGGTGGTATTCATACAGTTGGAAGGCACTTTTCAAATTTATATATGATTTTGAAAAATTTATAATACCTCAGGATATTACTATTGTTGGGATAGAAAATCCTGAAAATTTTAGGCGCATTAAAAAACAAAAATATTTATTTGAAAATATACAGTCTTTATTTATAAGTCGCTATCCTAAAAATCAAAGCAAAGATTTTTAATAAAATGCTTACAATCAATTCCAAACAATTATCTACATTTTGGAGACTTTGATTTTACTGGAATTGGAATTTATTTGAATGAATACAAAAAATATCTTACAGACAAAGCTATGTTTTTAATCCCTGAAGATATTGAAAAGTTTATAGCAAATTCTGGAAATACAACATTCTATGATAATCAAAAAGAAACTTTTGATCAAGAAAAAAATCAACGAAAATCAATTAAAAAAATTGATATAACTGATTCACAAACATAAAAAAGGTTTAGAACAGGAAATACTTATTAAAGACTAAATATTATGATTATGCTCGAATACAGCTTTTGACTCAAATCTCAAAAAGGCTTATGCGCGCTGATGGTATTAGTTGGCTACTTAAATTTGATATTAAGATTTTTACTCTGCAACTATTTCTTTTACAGATTCCCCGTACTTGTCCGTCTTCAACGTCTTAATTTTAATTAGTTCAGCCCATTTCTTAAATGCCCTTATAAATACAATAATCATAAGAATCATTACTGTCGTGCCCAAAACACCAAGAAGAATCTGTCCTTTGGCAAAATAACCAAATAAAAAGCTGCCATTAGGGAGGCGTGAACCAAATACCTGAATATAGCCTGCCCACAATGTAATAACTGCCATAAAAATACCGGGAATTGCCGTAGTTAACGCAAGCTTTCCTCGATTCATTCTAAGAAACATCGCTGTGCATATAATTAATGCGCACGAAGCAAGAAGTTGATTACTTATACCAAATAATGGCCATATACTGCCAATATCCCCCGTATAAACTAAGTATCCCCATGTAAATGTAAATATTATTCCCGCAATTATAGGTCCTGCTTTCCATTGTTGATCATTGAATTTGGGAATTACAAATCCAATTAATTCCTGCAAGAAAAAGCGACCCACTCTTGTTCCTGCATCTATAGCTGTAAGAATAAATACGGCCTCAAACATAACAGCAAAGTTATACCAATACGCCATTACTTTATCCATTAAAGGAATTCTGCTAAATATATGGGCCATTCCTACTGCAAGTGATACAGATCCGCCTGGTCTTCCAGCAAGATCTATACCTATTTGTTCATTAAGAAAAAGCAAATCCTTGATAACAAATTCAGGATTCGCCGCGATGAAGGTATCATAGGCGGCTTTTGGCGTATTGATTGCAAAATAATCCCCGGGCATGAGTGTTACAGCCGCTATCAACGCCATTATAGCTACAAATCCTTCCACAAGCATCGCTCCATATCCTATAAAAAGAAGCTCATTTTCGTTGTTAAGCATTTTCGGAGTAGTACCCGTTCCAATAATTGCATGAAAGCCTGAAAGCGCGCCGCAAGCTATAACTATAAAAATAAAAGGAAACACATGTCCAACAATAATAGGTCCTCCTCCAACAACAAACTTAGTAAGAGCCGGCATCTGTATTGTAGGATGAACAAAAATAATCCCTATCGTAAGTAAGGTAATTGTTCCGACTTTTAAATATGTAGAAAGATAATCGCGAGGAACCAATAAGAATCCTACAGGAAGCACTGATGCAAAAAAACCATACAAAGAAATTGCAATGGCAAGAGATTTAGTATCCCACGTAAACAGACTTTGCAATAGAGGAATGCTTGTAATGGTTTTCCCTAAAAGAATTACCAAAATTAATAATCCTACGCCAATAATACTTGCAAGCAAAATTCCAGATTTTTGATTATACTTCATAATTATCCCCATAAGAATAGCTATGGGAATAGTAGAGCAAACCACTAGAAGCGACCACGGAGCATTATACATCGCCCCTATACATACCAAAGATAAACCGGCAAGCGTCATAATTAAAATGAATAAAATTGCAAAAGCTGCAACTACGCCTGTAACTTTATCGATTTCTTTTGTTGCGATTGTTGCCAAGCTTTGCCCTTTGTGCCGTATAGACGCGAAAAGCACCACAAGATCGTGAACAGCTCCTCCAAGTACACAACCAATAAGTATCCATAAGGTTCCCGGTAAGAAACCAAATTGCGCTGCAAGAACTGGACCTGCAAGTGGTCCCGCCGCAGCTATTGCCGCAAAATGATGCCCAAAAAGAACATTCTTGTTTGTTGGCACATAGTCACGTCCATCAACATATTTGTGAGCGGGTGTAATACGAAGAGGGTCAACATGTAAAAGCTTGTTAGCTAAGAAAATACCATAAAAACGATACGCAATTACAAAAAGACACAAGCTGGCAAAAACTATCGTTAATGCATTCATTCCAAAAAGAAAATCCATAAAGTAAAACTCCAATTTTTCATCTCGTATTTTTCAAGACCCCTATTGCAGATAAGCCGCTACTAAGTTTTTTGCATGATCTAAGGCTGTTTTTGTGATTTTTTCTCCAGATATCATTCTTGCTATTTCTTCGATGTGTTCTATTTCGGAAAGAGCTTTAGCTTTTGTATAAGTTCTGGAATTTACTATTTCCTTATAGATTTTTACATGCATTCTCGCAAATGCCGCAACTTGAGCTAAATGCGTTATAGAAAATACCTGCTTCTTCCTTGAAAGTTTCGAAAGTTTTTCACCTATTTTTTCGCTCGCTTTACCGCTTGTTCCGGTATCAATTTCATCAAATATAGTTGTTTGATCCCTCTTCACTTTTGACGACAACTCTATAGCAAGCAAAACTCTTGACAACTCGCCGCCTGAAGCCGTATTCTTCAAGGGAAGAGTCTTTTCCCCCTTATTTGCGCAAAACATAAACTCTATTAAATCGTAGCCATTTGAAGAAGGCAATTTTCTGCTAAACTTAACTTCAAATATAGCATTTTTAATATCTAAATCAAAAAGTTCTTTCTGAACTGTCTTTGCAAAAACCTGCGCCGCTTTTTGTCTTTTTTTATTTATAGTCTCGCAAATTTCAATCAAACATTTTGTTTCTAATTCTAATTCTTCCTTTATTTTCTCAGAATCATCTTTATAATTACACAAAGAATTTAACTCATTGGAGATTTTATTTTTGTATTCAATGATAGACTCTATGGTGTTTCCATATTTCTTCTTTAGTTTTTTAATAAGCTCTGTTCTTTCAAGGGTAGCATCTAGCTTCTCAGGATCCAAGTGTGTTTTTGAAAGAATATTCTCAACTTCTCTACGAGCTTCTTCAGCATGATAGTACGACAGCTCTATTAAAGACATCGCCTCGGAACCGTCTGCTCCGTAGGAATTTATTATTTCAATATTTTTCTTTGCTTTCAAAATGCCGTCTAAAGCCGCATTTTCTGAAGAATACAATATTTCAACAACTTCCTGCGCCAAAGCGGTAATTTTTTCCGCATTTTTTAGTTTTGGCAATTCGGTTTCGAGTCTTTCGTCCTCGTCGAGTTCAAGATTAGCATCTTCGATTTCTTTTACTTGAAAAGAATATAAATCAATTCTTCTTTCTCTATCAGAATCGGACAAATTCATCGCTTCAATTTTGGTCTGTAGATTTTTAACTTTCGTATGCAAAACTGCCGAAGTTGCAAGCAATGGCTTAATATCCAATATTTCATTGTCCAAAATTTCAAGTTGCGAATCTAAATTAAGCAGTGAATGTTTTTTATCTTGCCCATGAAAATCTATAAGCAATTCTCCAAGACCAGCAAGAACTGAGATACTTACCTGAGAATCGTTTATAAAAGCTTTACTTTTCCCTGATTTTTCAATAGTCCTACGTATTAAAATGGTATTATTATCTGAAAAAATAGAAAAGTTATTTAAAAAATCAGTAATTTTAGAATTTTTATATTCAAAAGATGCCGTAATGGTGCATACAGAACACCCTGAGCGTATGTACGATATATCAGCTCTGGTGCCGGTAAGCAATTCTATCGATTCTATTAATATGGATTTACCGGATCCAGTTTCGCCCGAAATAACAGTAAATCCATCTGAAAAATCAACGCTTAAATCTTCGATTAAAGCATAATTTTTTATGGAAAGCGCAGTCAACATTAAACGCTCCAGTGCAATTTTGTCTTTAAGGTTTCAAAATATGACCTACTGCAATTTTTAATAAGCTTAAGAGATTTTTTATAAGTAGAAAATTTTATCTTTGCTCCATTAGGAAGCGTATAATTTTCCTGTCCATCTATAGATACCATAATTTTCCCGTTGCTGTATTTGTTTTTTGCAACAAAAGAAATACTACTTTTGCTCGGAAGTATCATAGGCCTTTGCGTTAATGTATGAGGAGAAATAGGAGTGAGAATAAAAACCGGGAGATTAGGATATACTATAGGTCCAGAAGCTGCAAGAGAATATGCTGTTGAACCGGTAGGAGTAGCAATAATCATTCCATCGCACTTATATTCAGCAGTAAAGTTTTTATCTATATCTACATCAACAGTAATAAGCTTACCACCCGACAACGAACGTACAACACAATCGTTTACGGCTACTGTCTTTAATTTTTTACCTTTATACTCAAACTCTACCAAAAGCAAAATTCTTTTTTCAATTTTAAAACCGGAAGATAAAATATTTTTTAAAAGAATCAAAACTTCATCTGTATCCACGTCTGTCAAAAAACCAAGAGAACCAAGATTGATGCCTTTTACAGGCACTGATAACGGCGAAAATGTTCTTATAATTTTTAGCATTGTCCCATCGCCGCCAACAGATAAAACAAAATCAAATTTTTTTGCTTTTGCGGACATAGAACCGCTTACAAACACTTTGCACTTATTTTGCTTAAGCCACAAAGCAATCCTCAATGCAAGTTTTTTTGCATTAGCTTTTGATTTATTGTAAATAATACCCACGCTGTAATTCACAACTTTATTATATATAAAAAACAACATTTTTCTCAAATAAATTTACAATTTATGCAGGCAAAACGCATGAAGATATAATTATTAACTATCGTCACAGTTGTTTCACGTCAGATGTTGTCATCGCAGTCGAGCTACACTCGCTATCCATTTCTGTGAAGGGAGGGGCAATCCCGGAAGCATTGACGAGGTATTATACCTTTTTTCAAGGACTTCTTACACTACTTTTTTCGGTGAGTTTTTCAGTGGGTTGATGAGAGGGTGACAGGCGCAGTTTAGCTGGGTATGAGATGGCGACAGTTTATCCAAAAATGTCTTTATCGAGAAGTGTATGTGAGGTTAGGAGTTACATCGCATCATAAAATATTTTATTTTTAGTATCATAATAAAAAGATGTAACATCTTCAAATTCAAATTCAATGTTATCAATATAAAGTTTTTTGACAGGAATATCAACGAGAATAATTTTATCGTTAAAATCTAATTTCAAATCTGTCTTATTTGAAATTTCAACTGCATGAATACTAAAATTTGCTAAATCCGAAAATAATTTTTCTTTATCGAAACCCACCACCAATATATCGGCATTTTTTATACCTGAAAAAGATATAAATTGTTTAAATGACTCAATATAATATTTGTCATAATATTTGCCTGTGTTTGAGAGTAAAAAAATATTTTTATTGTTATCTTTTATATGCAAAGTAATTATATTGTTTTTTTGATATACATTAAAAAATATTTTATTTTGATTGTACATAACAGGGCAAATAACGTATAGAAAATTTAATAATAAAATAATAGCTGAAATAATAAATCTTTTTTTACCCCTAAACATTAACATGGAACTCAAGAAAATAAAAAATAATATAAGCTGTAAAATTGTAGGTTTTTGTATAATTACAGTGACATATTTAAGACCCCCTAGCGTTGTTGTTACTAATAAAACAAAATTTAAAATGATAGAAAGAACATCTGAACACAATATCGCCGCATATTGAAATAGAAAAGTTAAGAAGTAAAAAAATACGCCCATATAAAGAATAGTACCTACAAGCGGAACTACTATTATATTTGTAACAAAAGAAATTATTGAAATTTTTCCAAAATAGTACATACACATAGGTATCAAAAGAATTTGAGCCGAAATTGTAACGGATAACACACCGCAGAAAAAACGAAGTATTTTATTTTTTACTTCTTTAAACAAATTAAAAATATTATTATAAAAACAAATAATTCCTATCGTAGCTCCGTATGACATTTGAAACGATGCTGTAAATAATTGCTGTGGCTGAAAAATAAGTATACTCAACGCAGACAATGCAAGTGAATTATATATCAAAGGCTCTCTATCTAAAGCTAAAGAAAAAAATATACATGCAAACATTACTGCAGATCTTAACGCCGGCGGGTTCGCTCCGGTTGCAAAAACATAAAAAAATACAAAAGGCACGCTTAGTAGAGAAGCTTTTTTTAAAGAAAGACCTGTTAATTTTAAAACAAAAAGAGCTATTGCGCCTATAAACCATACATGCAAACCGCTTACCACTAAAATATGCATTACGCCTGAATCTGAAAAAGTGTTTTTAGTATCATGCGTTAAAGAACTTTTATCTCCTATAAGGAGAGATTTTAAAATATCTGAACAAGGTCTTTGAAAGAAGGCATCAATTTTATTTATCATATCTTGCTGAAATTTAAAAGCAAAATTTTTAATTATGTTAGGGTTAGATTCAATATATTCAAAAGAAGAAATATCTAAAATAGTATATATTTCGTTTCTTGCTAAATATTTTTGATAGTCGAACACTAAAGGAAATGCTGATGAGAAAGGTTTTTTTAATTTTCCTTCAATACTAATTATATCACCGTAAGATATGGAATATCCGGCAGGCGAATTTACAATAATTTTTTCGTTTAAAATATTGCCATTTACAGTATTTGTTTTAAGTATAAATCTTTTGCGGTTTTTTACAGACTCCGGTGCAGAAATAATTTTACCTTTAACAGAAATAATAACATTGTCTTCAGCCAAATCATAAAGACGGCTTCGCTTTTCGTATGCAAAACATCCGAAGACATCTAATAAAACCAATAGAAAAGCATAAATAACAAAAACTGTTATAACGGACCTTTTATGTAATACTTTTATTATGGAATTCATAAATTATTTGTCATCATCTTATGTAGTTTGCGGTTGTCGCATTGTAGCAAAAAATGATATAATCCGAATACATATTTAAGGTATGAAGAATACAAAATTTTCAGACTATCTGCGTATTGCAAGATTTGATCATTGGATAAAACAAAGCAATTGTCTGTTTTCCCGGGGGTAGTATTTGCATGGTTTCTCATAGACAACACAAGAACGAATGTTGGCATTTTAAACATTTTTTTATGTTTCTTATCAACAAGTCTTATTGCTTCTGCAAATTATATAATCAACAAATATTTTGCCGCGGATTATGATAAATTCCATCCTGAAAAGAAAAACAGATCTGTATTTTCAAAAAACTTAAAGACAAAATACATAATATATGTTTTTGATTCTGAAAAACACAAACATAATGTGCCTTAGACCGAACATAAAAAGAATAGAATATATAAAAAGAGTTTTAAACATAAACAAATGTTAATCCTGCAGGTATTTGCAAATGTTATAGTCGCGTATTATTATTTAAACAATCAGGGAAAAGCAAATTATTACTTTGATGCATTAGGAAGATTATCCATTGCAAATCCTCAGGATTATATAAAAAAGATTTAAGACCTATCTCAAGAACAAAAGGCAAAAGGACTTGCTGCGTAGCAAACGGACAATGAGCATGAAAAATAAAAATATATCCTCAATAAGCGAGTTTGGACTAATAGACATAATCAAAAAACAGTTCGCAACTGCAAAAAATAATAAAAACATTATCGTCGGCATAGGAGACGACAGTTTCTGTTTTAAATCGGGTAAAAATAATATTTGCATTACGAAAGATATGTTAATTGAAGATGTACATTTTAAAAAAGATTGGATAACTCCACAAAATCTTGGTGAAAAAGCTATTGAAGTAAATGTAAGCGATATAGCCGCCATGGGCAACGTTAAACCTGAATATGCGCTTATAGGATTAGGTCTTCCGCCAAAAACATCAGAAATATTTGTTAAAAATTTATCTAATGGTTTTAAGAAAGCTTGCGATAAATACAGAATAACAGTAGTAGGCGGAGATACTGCAAAATCTGATAAAATTACAATATCTGTTACCGTTGTTGGTTTGTGCAAAGAGAAAGTAATTAAAAGAAATGGCGCAAACGAGGGAGATATAATCGGCGTAACAAATACTTTTGGCGATGCGGGAGCCGGAGTTACGCTTTTGTACAAATATGGAGCAAAACACAAATATAATAAAGATGAATATTTTTTGATTTCAAAACAAAATAATCCTAAAGCAAGACTTAGAGAAGCGCGAAAAATTTCAAAATATTTAACTTCTTTAACAGATGCTTCCGACGGATTATATATTTCTGTTGATTTACTGACAAAAGATTCCGATAAAGGCGCAGATATCTATATGGATACTATTCCTATTTCATCTAGTTTAAAAAAAGTTTTTAAAGAAGATAAAAAACAATTGAACTTCGCATTATTTGGCGCGGAGGATTACGAACTTGTTTTCACTACACCAAAATCAAAATCAAAACTTTTAAAAAAATTAGTTCCTGAGATTTCTTATATAGGAAGAATAAATTCATCGAAAAAGGTAGAATATTTTTATAATGGCAAAAAGCAAAAAATTAAATACGCAGGGTTTCAACACTTTTAAAAATAATGCTTTTATTACTAAAACCTCTGAAGAAACAAGGGCTTTGGGTAAGCAGTTTGCGTCCGTATTAAAAAGTGGCGATATTATTTTTTTAAAAGGCGATTTGGGAAGTGGCAAGACAACTTTTGCGCAAGGTGTTGTGAGAGCTTTTGGCAATAAAGGTTTTGCAAAAAGTTCAAGTTTTATGCTTGTAAACGAATACGATGCAGCCGATTTAAAGCTTTTTCATTTAGATTTGTACAGACTCCAACCATCAACCGTATGGAGTATAGGTATAGAAGAATATATTTATAGTGAAAATATTTCGCTTATAGAATGGGCGGATAAATTGATAGGAGCTGAAAATGATAACCAATGGAGTGTTGAAATTGAAAATACGGGTTCTGAAAGAAAAATAAAAATAGAGAAGAAAAAATGAAAATTTTAGCGGTAGAAACTTCAGGAAAAACATTCAGCATAGCTTTAAGTGAAAATGAGAAAATTATCGCGTCATTTTACTACGATTGCGGACATATTCATTCTGAAATGATTATTCCTGCAGTAGAACGATTACTAAAAGACACAGGGAACTCTTTTGAAAATATAGATAAATTTGCAGTATCTGTAGGTCCCGGAAGTTTCACAGGGATTAGGGTTGGAATGACTGCGGTAAAAACATTTGCGCAAATATTAAACAAATCTATTACTGCTATCGATACTTTGTCAATTTTAGAAAAATCTTTTGTTGAAATAAAAGGAATAAAAACAATCGCTGCTATTGATGCTCTAAGAAACGAGGTTTATGTTAAAGATGGCAAAGAAATAATTATTAAAAACATAGATTTGTTTATAAAAGATCTAAAAAAGTATAAAAACAAAATACTTATTATAGGGAATGCTGCAATAACCTACAAAGAAAAATTTAGCAAAGGACTAGGTAAATACAGCGTATCTCTGCCATATAATATGCACATACCACAATCTCAAACACTTGCCACAATAGCTTACAACAACGAAAAAAGCGCCAGCTACGAAGAAGTACAACCTTTATATATCAGACGTACTTGGGCAGAAGAAACAAAAAAGAAATAATTATTATGAAGTAAGCCAGTCTCTTATTTCTTTTTTGCTTTACCCTTAACAATCTTTTTAGTTTTCTTTACTATTTTTTTAACTGCTCTTTTAACTAGCGCTCCCGTTTTTGCCTTTGGTTTCTCTAATTTCTTTGCAACAGCCTGCTTTTTAACTTTAATTTTCTGCTTCTTAATCTCGACAAGTTTAGCTTTATCCCAAAGAGTCTCTAATTTATAGGATGCTCTCATTTCCGGGGACATAACATGTATAATAATTCCACCGTAATCTACAACTCTCCATGTAGAAGAAGATACCCCGTCTTTTCTTAGCGGTCTCATATCTTGTTCCTTAAAAATTTTTTCAATTTCTGCAGATATTGCATTTATCTGCGTGGTTGATTGGACTGTAGTTACAACAAAATAATTTGCAATCACAGTTAAATTGCGGACATCTAAAATGATAGTATCTATTGCTTTCTTATCTTCTGCTATCTGCGCAGATTTAACAGCCAGCTCATAAAAATCAATTTTTGCCATTGCGGTCCCCTTTCTTATCAAGATTGTCATAAATCATACAATCTCTACCTACGAATATGCTTATGTCTGAATATATTTTATTGTTGTACGACACAATAACCTTTCCAGCTTTTAAAACCTCTGCTATCCTTAAAGACTGCTCAAAATTTCCCTTGCAATCTTTTATTAGGGTTTTATCATAAGATATAGGGAAAGTCCCCCAATCTAAAACATCAAACTTATTTTTTCTTAAAAGCCATGTTGCTTTTTCCGCCATACGCAGTTTTTTTGAAGCATTTTTAACATCAATAAGTAAATCTCTTGTACTTATCTGCGAACTTACATTAACGCGGTATATTTTATCTAAAAATTCTTCAATGTTTTGTTTGTCAGGTTCAACTCTCATTTTTGTATATTTTACAGGTAATTCACAAAACATAATAGCAGGTTTTAAAAATTTAAGTCTTACAGCTGAAGATAGAAAAGATAATTTCGGAATATTTGTATCCAATAATTTATAATTTTTGTAAATGTTTAGTATCTTATGTGGTATCAAATGTAAAATCTGCTCCATCATTTCAAGTCGATTTAAAGATTCTAAATCTTTATTTTCAAAATTATCTTGTGAAAGCGTTAACTTTAATTTTTTGTTATGTCGCATCATAATATCAAGTGTTTCAAAATTGATATTAATATAAAAATCAAAATCGGCAGTTGTTCCTAAAATTTCATGCAAATCTGAGTAAAAAACCTTTAAGGCGTTGTCTAAATCTTTTTTCGCATTTTCATTAAATCGCGTTTTTAAACTTCTTGCTTTCTCTTTTTTCTTAAAGACAACTGCTTCAGTATTCACAGACAAAATTTTAAACATATTAGTAGATTTGTCATACAACGCCGTGTACGCGTCAAATCGTTCAGAAAACATCTTATCAGTCCCGTATATCAAAACAGAAAAACTAGCATTGCCTTTATCTTTAATATCTTTTGCGATAATATCGTTCTTATATACATAAATGGATGGAATTAAAACCAAAATTATAAAACCACACTTAATAACAACTACTATCTTAATTATTTTTTTTATAGTTTGAAACATACCAATTCCACGTGTTCACAGTCTGCGGACACAACCAACTGCCATCATTAATAACATTTTCTATTTTATTTTTAAGTGTTTCAAGAAAAGCCTTATCCAAATCTGTTCTTGCTAAGTTTCTAATTCTTTTGGCATGCATCCATTTTCTATCAAGAGAAGCAGAATCCGCAACAAAAATGATCCTTTCAAGAACGCTCATATTCGCCCTACCTAAAGTATGATTCCTTATTGCATTTAAAGTGTCACTATCTTTTATTCCAAACTTTTCTTTTGCAACAATTGCTCCGGCAAAAGAATGAAGCAACCGTGGCGAAACATTTGATATTTCTTTAAAATATTTAAAATTCTTATGATCTTTTAGGAGACTAATAAGTCCTCTATCCGACATATATTTTGCGCAATCATGCAAAAGACCCGCTGTCTGCGCTTTTAAAACGTTTGCATAATTGTTTGAGGCAATATCTATAGCAAGCATTGCAACATTGTAAGAATGTTCATACCGTTTTGGACTTAAGCGCTGCGATAAATAATCAAATATTTGTTTTTCAATGTTGATATTATTTATTTTACTCATTTACACTTCCTACTGCATTGCTTTTAACCCAACCGGGAAGTTTTTCGTTTTCAGATTCAATTTTTATATTGACCCAATCTCCACTCTTAGCAATGATGGAAACAATTTTTCCTTCAGGGAGTATAAATATTTCAGGGTTATTATTTCCGGGGCCGCTTCTAATACTTGAAGTTGAAACAAGTACCGCTTTTCTTACGGAGAACTCATCACACCCTTTCAGACATAAAAGAGGAATACATACTATCAAAAAAACAATTAAACTTGCTGTAAATTTTTTAAATATTAAACTTCTTTTTATTAAAAGCAAAGACAGCGACATAATAAATAAAATTAGAACAACTGAAAACGCTATTGTTATCTCRTTCAAGGAAAAATGCTGCAAAACAATATCTGCCAAATTTTTTTGCATGTTATTTCCTGCAATGCTATGCAAATGTTGAGCATTGCTTTTTATTTCACTATCCCTAGGAGCGAGTTTTAATGCTTTTTCTATATTGAGAATTGCTTTTCCTAAATTGCCATTTCTATAGTATGCGTTCGAGAGATTGTAATAAATATATGGATTATTTACTTTTTCTATTTGTATAAGACTTTCATATATTTCAACAGTTCTGGAAAAATTGCCTTCTTTAAAATTTTTTTCCGCATTATCTATCTGTGTTTGATACATGTTCTTATAGCAACATGTACTGAAACAAAAACAAACAATGAGTAAGCTGAGAATTTTTTTCATAGATTCCTCCTGTTGTTTTAAAATAAATATAGCAAACCTAATTGACATTTATTATCATTTTGAGTCAGAAATAGCAATAAGCTCTCACACTACTACCCAACATACTCTACCCAATAAAGACATTCTAGAATAAACTCTTAAAACATTGTTAATATCAATACAAAATTTGCGGATTTAAAAGTTTTATGGTACCATTGCTAACGTAGTTTAGCATTCATGGGCGTTTCTACTGATATTTTGTCCGTGCGATGCTGAGAGAAGGATTGAATCCTTTAACCATTTGAACCTGACATGGGCGATACCATCGGTGAATATAGAATTTGTACTTTATATTCCTTTATGTAGGGGTTATGCCTGTGGTCAACTGTAAATTAACTCGGAGGTTCTATGAATGACATTTTAAATATTGCAGGGATAGATTTAGAAAGCAGAATTTTTATAGGCAGCGGTAAATTCCCAAACAATGAGCTTATACCCAAAATAATTGAATTTTCAGAGGCTCAAGTTATGACCGTTGCCGTAAGAAGATTTGATTTTGAAAACCCAAAAGAAAATATTTTAAATTATATACCTAAAAATATACGCATTATGCCAAATACTTCCGGAGCAAGAAACGTCGACGAAGCTGTGCGTATAGCGCGCATTGCAAAAGCCGCGACTAAAACAGATTTAATTAAAATAGAAATTATAAACGACAACAAATATTTGTTGCCGGACAATTATCAAACGGCAAGAGCATGTGAAGTCCTTTCAAAAGAAGGATTTAAAGCGTTTGCTTATATGAATGCAGATTTGTATGCTGCTAGAGACATGCAAAATGCGGGCGCTACTGCAATTATGCCGCTAGGATCGCCGATAGGCACAAATAAAGGATTAAAGACCAGAGAAATGGTAAAAATTTTGATTGAAGAAATTGAATTGCCTATAATAGTCGACGCGGGGCTTGGAAAACCGTCCGACGCTTGCGAATGTATGGAACTTGGTTGTGCGGCCGTGATGATAAATACGGCAATATCTTCAAGTCAAAATCCTGTTTTAATGGCTGAGGCTTTTAAAGACGCTGTAAATGCAGGAAGGAAAGCGTTTTTAGCAAAAATAGGAATAGTGTCAGACAGAGCAAAAGCATCATCGCCCTTAACAGGCTTCTTGCAAGACAAGGAGTAAATTATGACTTTTTATGATATAAAACAAAAATATAATACATTTAATTTTGAAAAATACGTAGCAAATGTTTCAGATGAAATGGTAAAAAATTCCATACAAAAAGAAAATTTAGACGAAGTGGATTTTTTAAATCTTTTGTCGTCAAAAGCGCTAAACTACATTGAAGATATAGCTCAAAAGGCTCATGAAATATCGTTAAAGCATTTTGGTAAAAGCATACTTTTGTATGCTCCGCTGTACGTGTCTAATTTCTGTATAAATAATTGCGTTTATTGCAGTTTTTCAACATCAAACAATATTAAACGTGAAGTTCTTTCTTTTGGAGAAATTGAAGAAAACTGTAAAATAATTTCAGGATATGGAATCCGCCATATTCTTCTTGTAACGGGAGAAAGTAACGTAAAAACACCATTAGCTTATTTAAAAAAATGCATCGAGATATTAAAAAAATATTTTGACGGCGTTGACATGGAGATTTATCCTTTAGACGAAAATGGGTACAAAACCCTTGCCGACGCGGGAGTCGATGGACTGACAATTTATCAAGAAACCTATAACGAAAATCTGTACAAAATTCTTCATACGAAAGGAGTCAAAGCAGATTATAAATATCGTTTAGAAACTTGCGAAAGAGCAGGAGTAGCAAATTTTAGAAACCTAAATGTCGGCGCGCTGCTTGGATTAAATGACTTTGCAAGTGAGATATTTTTTGCAGGCGTTCATGCAAAATATCTTCAGAAAAAATTTCCATCGGCAGAAATTGGAATGTCATTCCCGAGACTTCGCCCCGCTGTGGGAACTTATCATCCTAAAACTATAATCTCAAATGAAAATCTTATTCAGGCAATTTGCGCAGTAAGACTTTTCATAAATCGCGTCAACATAACAGTTTCAACCAGAGAAAGCAACAATTTAAGAAATAATTTAATATCTTTAGGCATTACTAAAATGTCAGCGGCATCCAGCACAGAAGTCGGCGGTTACACTAAAAAAGAGCATTTTGACGGACAATTTGAAGTAAACGATATAGCCACTGTTGAAGAAGTAAAAGAAATGATATATCAAAAAGGCTATCAGCCTGTAATGAAAGATTGGATAATTTTATGAAAAAACAAATGCCAAAGGGCTTGTATGCAATCACGGCAGAAAACTTTTCTAACGGAAAGGACAATATTGTAGTAGTAAAAGAAATGCTTGATTCTGGTATAAAAATTCTTCAGTATCGTGATAAATATAAATCCAAATTTGAGAAATTTAAACAATGTGAGATTATACGCAAATTAACTTTAGATCATGATTGTTTTTTTATTGTAAATGATGATATAGATATAGCGCTCGCCGTACAAAGCGACGGCGTTCATATAGGACAAGACGATATACCTCTTAAAAAAGTTAGAGAACTTACTGGAGAGAATATAACAATAGGACTTTCCACACATTCACCAGAACAAGCTCTTCTTGCAGTAGAACAAGGAGCAGATTATATAGGTGTTGGTCCGATATATAAAACTTTTACAAAAGAGAATGCGACTGATCCTGTAGGATTAAATTATTTAGATTTTTGCGTAAGAAACATCGCAATTCCAAAAATTGCAATAGGAGGAATTAAACTCTCAAATCTTTTAGAAGTTTACCGACACAGCCCTGAAAATATTTGCATGGTAACTGAGATAACGTCATCAAGTAGTATAGGGCTAACTATAAAAAAAGCGCAGGAGATAATGCATGATTACTGTTAAAATCAACGGACAAAACAAAGAAATAAAAGACAACACAACCGTAGCTGATTTTCTAAAAGACAATAACATTAACCCAATCGAAGTAACAGTAGAATACAATTTTGAAATTGTAAATCCGGAAAGCATTGCAGACATTACTTTGACAAACCATGACACGTTAGAAGTATTGAGATTTGTAGGCGGCGGATAAAAATGCAAAATAATATTGAAAGATATCAAAGACAACTATTGCTTAAACATATTGGTGAAGACGGGCAACAAAAACTTTTTGATGCAAAAATTCTTGTATGCGGAGCAGGCGGACTTGGTAGTCCCGCGCTAACATACCTTGCCGCTGCAGGAGTAGGGAATATTGGCTTATGCGACTTTGATTTTGTATCGCCTAGCAACTTAAACAGACAGATTCTTTATACACCCGAAGAAATAGGAGATCAGAAGGCATATATCGCTAAATCAAAACTGGAAAAATTTAATCCTGACGTTA
The DNA here is from genome assembly GCF_020328025.1 of Candidatus Endomicrobiellum pyrsonymphae. Classification (NCBI taxonomy): domain Bacteria; kingdom Pseudomonadati; phylum Elusimicrobiota; class Endomicrobiia; order Endomicrobiales; family Endomicrobiaceae; genus Candidatus Endomicrobiellum; species Candidatus Endomicrobiellum pyrsonymphae. The sequence goes on from NZ_JAIXMZ010000008.1 coordinate 27,172, forward strand.
AAATTACAGCATACTCTGAAAAACTTACCGAAGACAATGCAGGAGATATTTTTAAAAATTACGATGTTGTAATAGACGCTGTAGATAATTTTTCAAGCAGATATTTAACAAATGCAGCAGCTTATAAAAACTCTGTCCCACTCGTATGCGGAGCCGTATGTGAATTTGAAGGAATTTTAACTACAATAGTGCCAGAAGAAAATACGAGCTGTTTTCAATGCATTTATCCTTTTAAACCGTCAATAGAACTAACATCAAAAATATTTGGAATACTTGGGGCAATAGCGGGGACAATAGGTTGCATGCAGGCTTTGGAAGCAATAAAACTTATTTTAGGACTACATTGCTTAAAAAATAAAGTTTTAATTTTTAACGGTATAGAAAATACTTACAGAGTTAGAGACGTATTAAAAAAGAATACTTGCGAGGTTTGCCGATAAATCGTGCGTAAATTAAACTCCAATTACAGGATATATATCTGATGTTCTCTTACATTAAGAATATCAAAATTAGCATATAGAAATAAATCTAAGAGCAATACAGAAAAAATCAACACACATTCACGTAACTAACTAGGAAATTATATACAATCAGTTGATATTATTCTTTGTTTTTGTGATCTTTCTTTGCTTTATCGTGTGACTTTCCTTTACAATGCTCAAATTTTACTGAAAACTGCGCGCTGTGAAACCAATTAATTGAGTGTCGCCTGTGAATCTATTCCACCTAGACTGGTAACACTAGTTGTAATTTGTTGCTTCCTATTTGTCAAACGTATCTAGCATATCACAACATAATGCGCATTTTAGGAAATTGTGAAGTAGTTGCGAATAATGAAGTAAGGTTTTGTAATTTAAAGACTTGTGTCCTCTTTACTACAATGCTAAAAAATTTGACTACGTTGTTAGGTTTAATGTATAATTTCTAGTCGTTAGGTACGATGTTTGCAACAAAATTTCGGAGGAATGGGGTAAAATGGCAAAACTTAAAACAGGCAGGCATACGTCTGCTCTTAAAGAAGCAAGAAAAGCGAAGAAAAGAACTGACAGAAATGCCTCAACTAGAAGCAAAGTAAGGACTGCAATAAAAAGGGTTGAGATAGCCGTGAAAAACAATGATGTAAAAGTAGCATTGGAGCAATTAGCTGTAGCATTTTCACAATGGGATAGAGCAGCAAAGAAGAACGTAGTACACCATAAAGCGGCTTCAAACCAAAAGGCAAGATTATCTAAGCTTGTAGCAGGAATAAAGAAATAATTTCTGATTAAAACTAAGAAAAGGTCGCTGTTTTAAAAACAGTGGCTTTCTTGTTTTCTTAAGTTTCATACATATGAGCGACATGAAAAACATCTAACTCTTATATCTCTCACCCTCATTCCTTCCATCTTCAGCAATTCCTTCATATTCCCGTATGCCACTTTTATCCATTTCAATACCAGCCAGTGACTAATGCGAAGTATTTAATTCTTGACGATTTGGATAGCGGGTTATTCAGTGCTAAGACTATAGAAAGTCAGAAGTTTTTGCGTAACTTTTTTGACGTTATAGACACAAGAGACGCTCGAGAAAAGAGTAGGATACTGATTACGACGAACATGCAAATAACCGACTTTTCAAACATTGATGACAGACTTTCAAGCAGGATGTCAGCTATCCGTATCAATGGCAAGGATTTCGGAGGCGTTTAAAAGCAAGGAAACGGGCAAAATTTAGCGTAAAACAAGAGCTTATTAGTTAATGGAAAAGCGGTTAAAATTTGCGGT
>NZ_JAIXMZ010000064.1:0-6585 GCF_020328025.1 Candidatus Endomicrobiellum pyrsonymphae
AATTCAGTATAATAAAGTGTATAAGACTTTTGGCATTTTGTGCCTCCTTTTAATTTGGTATTAGCTTCTTGCTTTCAATTGTTCACATGCTGCAAACTAAAGTTTGCGCATCAGCAACCTCATCAAGCTTTTACCCTTGTGGTGTTGGAGATCCTGATGAAAACGGGATCTTTGCCCCTTCCTCGCTCGATCTTCCAACACCCTTATACACTTTATTATACTTGTTTTTTAAGGAACAATTCCTCGCAAATATACTGCTGGCTCGATTTAAAGCAATTTGATTATAGTATAAAGTTAGTTAATTGTAGCGCTTATAGATCCCAACTGGCTTTCCACATTTACATATACGGGCGTCCTTTGTTTATCATCGGTAATCCAAATAGTCATTTTACCGCCTAAATCCATTATGTTTGCATCATCGGATACAAAAGGCTCCACCACAAAACAATTGAATGATTTTTGTCCAATTTTGATTAATTCCTTTTTTAAAACTTTCACGGTTAAAGGGTATGATGAATCTCTCGAATGTATGTTTAAGTTATATTTGTACCCTACTTTCAAATGAAGAGTCCTAACGTAACACAATGCCGTTAAAATATCTTGAGCATATTGCGCAGTTTTGCCTTCTTGTATTGTTTCATCAACATGTAATTGATACGTTTGTTTTACCGGATCAAAAAAAAGATGCTCGCTCTTTTGTATTCCGTTTTGCAATGTTTTTGATATAAATTGGAAAGAAGATTTACTTTCTTCGTCAAACAAAGACTCAAATGTTCCGCTAATAGCATAAAAAGAATCCAGAAATGATTTTGTAACCAAATCCAAGCACACATAACGAGCCTTTCTTCCTCTTTCGTTCCTAAAGCCCTTTAGTTCTAAAGATGCTTCGCCAACGGGAATAAAATTCCAAAGAATAGTATATTTAAGTTTTTCGTATTCCGGGATTTGATATTTGCCACGTTTTTGCCAAACATATTGTTTTTTATTTTCATCCAGTTTTTTACGTTCGTTATCAAGTTTTTGAGAAACAAAAGAATCTTGCGATGTTTTAAAATCACCGCAAGAATACGACTTTTGCGCAAAACACAACACAGAAGAGATAGTCAGTACAGACAACAATATATTAATTTTTTTAGTATTTTTAATTATCAAATCGACCGCTTGTTTTAAAGTTCTACATACGGCAAAAGGTTTTATTTTTTCCTTAGACACTTTAATTTGCTGTTTTTTGCCATGACCGGTAAGCACTAAAATTCCTTTGCCTCCCATATTAAATCCTAGCAAATAATCTCTTACGCTGTCGCCAATCGTATATGATTTTTTAAGATCTATACTAAAATCTTTCGAACCCTGCATGACCATCCCAGTTCTTGGTTTTCTACAACAACAGTCGTCGCTATCAATGTGTGGACAATAATAAAGACCATCTATTTTCGCTCCTGCAATTTTAAGTAAAGAGATAAATTTCTTGTTTACTTTTTCTAATTCTTCTTCTGTAATCATTCCCCTACCAATGCCCGACTGATTCGTTACAACTATTATTTTGAAACCCGCTGTTCTAAGTTTGTTTATACTTTCTGCGACAAAAGAATAAAGCTTTACTTGCTGAGGCGAATTTAAATAATTTCTATCAAAAATAAGGGTTCCATCCCTATCTAAAAATACTGCAGACTTTTTAACACTTCTCGTTCCCATTGTTCTCTCTCCGTTACAAAATGCGGATTTACGATAAGAACCGCAATTTTTTCTTTTGTACTCGCGTCACTATTTTGAAATTTAACAGCATCTTTAGCTGTAATAATAAAATACGAATTTTTATCTTTTTTGCTAATTATCTTCTTAAGCATTTCGTTAGTATAACTGCTATGATCTCTCAAAACAATACTGTCTTTTATCTCTATTCCTGATTTTTCAATAGAATTTTTAAAACCTTTTGCAAAACCAACGGCGCTTAAAGAATATACGTCGGATTTTTTTAAAAGCTCAGAGCTGAAACTCGTACTTAAGTCTGTTTTTTTGTATTCAAACCCATTGTAATAAGAAACAATCGATTGTTTACCTGATAACGCAAATATTTCTGCTTCTAATTTATGAAGTTCTTTTTCAGAAATCATATCGGAATTTGTAATAATTACAAGTCCGGCTCTTTTTAACGCTTCGGGTTTTTCTCTTAAAATCCCCACCGGTATAAGCATACCGTTCCCAAATGGATTTGCAGCGTTAACGCATACTATGTCCAAATCTCTTTGAATATTCCAATGCTGAAAACCATCGTCTAAAATATAAACGTCCGTATTTATTTCGGTTTCAAAATTTAAAGCGCTGGAATATCTGTCTGCACCGACAACCACGCACGCTTTTGGAACGCTCTTTGCAATTAAAAGAGGTTCGTCGCCACTGTCTAAAACATTAACTCCTACTGCTCCATCTTTTAAAAGTAGAGGTTTTTTATTTTTTCTCGCATAACCGCGCGTTAAAACTGTAGGTTTTAAATTATTTTTTATAAGGAAGTTCAAAAGTTCTATTACAATAGGCGTCTTGCCTGTTCCACCCCAGGTAATATTGCCTACGCTTATTACAGGTCTTGAAAGTTTTTTCGGACTGCTAAATTTTCTATTTGCTCTGGACACAGCGACATAAATTAAAGACAATGGATACAAAAATTTCATTTATTTTGAAGTTCCCAAAGTTTAGCATATTTCATTAAAGTATAAAATGAAGAGTACAACATAGCAAGTATAAAGCCTGTCAATCCGTCAAGAAATCCTTTTTTGATAATATACATTTTTACAAACATTACGAATGGATTTATAATAAGATTTAAAATTCTAAACTTTTTACCCTTTTGAAACATTTCTTCAGCGCGCAAACCTGTATAAAAATCAGATTTTTCTATAAAATGTTTTATATTGTTGTAAGGATAATGAAGAATATCACCGGTGAAATACATTTTTTTACCTTTATATTCAATACCCTCGTGTACCATCTGATCTTTATACTTTACTTTCTTTTTATTAAAAAAAACAGGGTGTCTGTAATCCGGATACCATCCTGAATGCGAAATCCATTTATTTATAAATTTGCTTTTTCTTGGCGCTACATAAGCATCATACTTAGGAGAATTTTTAAGTTCGTGTTCTATTTCTTTTCTTAATTCGAGAGTTATTCTCTCGTCAGCATCTAGACATATAACCCATTCGTAAGAACATTGAGTCAAAGCGAAGTTTCGTTGTTTGCCAAAATATTCAAATTGATTTTGAACAACTTTGCAACCCAATTTTTTTGCTATCTTCATAGTGTTATCTATACTAAAATCATCAATAATAACAATTTCATCAGTCCATTTAATGCTGTTTATACAATCTTTGATATGTCTTTCTTCATTTTTTGTTAAAACATAAGCTGAAACTTTTCTCATTGCAGTCTCCGCAATTAAAGATTAATTATTTTGCCATAAACTTCTAAAGTGTCTGCAACAGTTTTTTCAATAACAAATTTCTTTTTAACAAATTTTTCACCCTCAACACCCATTTGTTTTGCAAGTTCTGGATTATCAATAAGCTTCTTTATCGCATAAGCTATCTGCAAAGGATTTGATGGTTCTACCATAATCCCTGTTGTTCCATCAACAAAGGATTCAGGATTGCCACCGACATTGGTAACAATAACAGGTTTCCCAAGAACCTCAGCCTCTACAACAACGTTTGGCATTCCTTCAGTATCCCACGCAGGTAAACAAAAAATATCCATAGCGGCAACAAATTCTTGCGCCTGATTTTGAAATCCCGTAAAATAAATGATATCGTCAACTTCTAACTTTTTTGCATAAGCTCTTTGCTCTTCTAATCCCTTACCTGATCCTACAATTAAATATCTTAAGTTTGAATATTGATCTCTTAAAATTTTTGCGGCTTCCATAAGATAGATTTGCCCTTTGCCATTAAAATCTACTATGTTGGCAACTACTCCAACAACAATTTTGTCCTGCAAATTATATTCTTTTATAACACTACTAAAATCAATATTACCGCTAAACTTTTCAACATTTACGCCATTATAAATTACTTTGATTTTATTTGGATTGACTTTTTCATACTTAATCAACCCGTTTGCAACAGCCTGCGACACAGTGATGACAGCATCAACAAAACGATAATGATTTTTACTGACAAAACCGTGTCTTGTGTCTTGTCTTCTATGAAAAACAACCTTAAGATTGCGAGAAAATAATTTTATTATCAAAGAAGTCCAAAAAAGCTTCCCTTGATGCACATGCAATATATTAATATTATTCTGATTAACTATTTTTAGAAGCTGCAAAATTCCGGAAGGATCAAAAGCATTAGCGGCTTTAAAAGCGACAGTCTTAATATTTTTTTGCAAAGATTCTTCATACAATTTACTTCCGAAAGGCGCTGCAACTATGTTATCGCATTCAGCAGTTTTTTGAAGATTCGAGGCTAAAAAAAGTGTAGTTCTTTCCGCGCCGCCCATGGAAAACGATGAAAAAATATGCAACACTCTATATTTTTTCATTTAAACACTTTATTCCATAAGGATATATACTCTCTTATAGTCATCATAAAAAACGTTTCAGCGTATTGCATATTATGTTCTTTTAATTCGCCCCAATATTGGTTTAACCCTCGAGCAATTTTTACGTAATCTCTGCTGACAATCTGCGTTCTATAACATTCTATTGTTTGCTTCTTCAGCTCCCATACATCGCTTATGTCAAACAAGCAATTAGGGTTTAACGGCGACCATATAGCATAACAATAAACCATAAATTTTAAATTTATCTTCTTTTTTATATTAACAAGAACTTGTGAAATTGCTGTATGGTCGTTGTGTTTGTCAAAAAAGAATGGGATAAAAATAACATCAGGATTAACTTTATTAATAAGCAAAGTCAAGGCGTCTTCAAAATCTTTATTGCCACTTAAACTGCGGGCAGCAAACTGCATAAAATGATTCCTTTTAGATCCTATAATCTTTGCAGCTTGTTCCGCTTCTTTCATTCTTTCAAACGTATCGTGCGTACAAAAAGCTATCTCAACACACCCGCCTGCTTTAGAATGCTTTATTAACGTGCCTGCGCAACCAACAGCTTCGTCGTCTTGATGAGGCGCAATAACTAAAACTTTTTTACCGTAAATAGCTTCCTCTTTTGGAATTGAGTAATTTATAAAAGGTTGTATATACTCATACATTCTAAATAAATATCTGTTTTTCAAACGCTTCATTTAGTTCTCCAAGTTTTTGTTAAGAATATTTGTATATTTATGTACATCAGTTGTATACAGAATTTTTAAACATTATTGCTGTGTCGCTTTACAAGTTCTTTGCATCTGATAAACAATCCGTTCACTGATTGCTTCACATGTCTAAATACATGATTACTCGCGAACGTACTTCTGCCTTTATCTTGCTAGCGCTCATTGGTTTATTTTTGTAGTCTTCCTGGTGAATTCGTACAACGCAATCTTTATCTTCATTAATCGCTTTTATTTCTTCCTTTATATTTTCATCTTTTGCTCAACTTATTTAATTTATCGTTCTCTCTCAAAAATGCCCTTTGTTTCATAATTCCATCCTCAATAAATGCTCTATTTATTTCCAAGGAAAGTATATCATTTTTATAGTTAAAAAGATACTTTTCTTGCACGGATATTTTATTTTTTTCCGAATTTTAAAGAAATTTTTGCGCTAATTTGATTATTAATACAATTTTCGCCTATCACAAACGTATTTCCAAGGATAATATTTGTACAATTTGCAAGTTTTACCGTAAAATTAAGCCCAGCGCATATTGAATGTTTATCCAGCTCATCTCTTTGACTTATTCTAGAAATATCTCCATGTCTTGTATATTTTACTAAAACATTTGTATTGATGTCGCCATAAAGTCCTAAATAAAATATACCTGTATCTAAATCTATTACCTTTGCCACATTGTAGTTAACCTCGGTTCCTAATTTATACAATTGGTTTTTGTTGCGCTTTTATCAAATTTTAGAGCAAATTTTCCTTTTTCTTCTCCATAGATAGCTATTAACATCTAAAATAATATATTCATAGGAAGCAAAGGACTTAACTCTGATTTCTTTCACTATTCTTATTTTTAATTCCAAATTATATTGTTTGCCTTCATAATCGCTATGATATCTTTCTTCTTTAGCTTTTCTGTTTTGCGAGTAAGAATTCCTTCCGCCTTTAAGGAAAAGACTTAAAAAGATTTGTTGTTCCATACACAAAAGCTGACATATGTTCAACATCAATATTTGCATCTGTTGATGTATATTTTGGATGCACAACATTACCACCTGCTACTAAAAAGAGAGTAGGTTGTGTATGCCGCCGAATCCGACTATTCGATGATGTAGCAGGTGGTAATGTTGTGCATCCAAAATATACATCAACAGATGCAAATATTGATGTTGAACATATGTCAGCTTTTGTGTATGGAACAACAAATCTTTTTAAGGAAAAGACTTAAAAAGATTTGTTGTTCCATACACAAAAGCTGACATATGTTCAACATCAATATTTGCATCTGTTGATGTATATTTTGGATGCACAACA
>NZ_JAIXMZ010000065.1:0-6420 GCF_020328025.1 Candidatus Endomicrobiellum pyrsonymphae
CTCTTTCCCGAACCTGTGGCGCCTGCAATTAAAAGATGCGGCATTGATGCCAAACTAGTTGCATAGCCTAACCCGTCAGTTGTTTTTCCCAAAGCTAACGTGAGAAGAGAGTGTGAGTTCTTAAAAGACCCGCTCTCTAGAACTCCCCGCAAACCCACAATCGTACTTGAAGGATTTGGCACTTCTATGCCTACGACTGCCTTTTCAGGTATAGGCACAACTCTTATCGATGCTGTGCGCATAGCAAGCGACAAATTGTCTATAACACTAGATACTGCTTGAATTCTTGTACCCGGCGATAAAACTAAATCGTAACGCGTTACAACAGGACCAGGTATAATATCTTTCACTTCAGCGATAATATCAAAATCCGCAAGAGTTGTTCTTAAAAGATCCGCTCTTTTCAAAAGATCATCTTTATTTGTAACAAAAACTGAAGTAGCATCATTTTTAAGCAAATCAACATGAGGAAGTTTATAACTAAAATCACTACTAGCAACTGTTTGTTGTTTGACAACAGACTGCAAAAGAGCTACTTTCCTTTTTTTTTCTTCTCCTTCCTGTTTGCTAACAATATTTGGTTTTATAGGTTCTTGTTTAAAAAAATCAGACTCGTTTTTTTGTTGCGCAACAATTTTTTGAATATCGTTTTGAATTTTTATTTTTTTAGAACTTGTCATGACTTCTCTTAACTTCTTTAAAAAATTATATACAGAAAGAGCAATTGATATTCTTAAAAGTTTTGCAATGAATATTAAAGTAATTGTTACAATTACGGCAAAGCTTAGTTTAATACCAAACAGCTCTTTGAAAAAAGGATATAGCTTATCGCCTATCCAGCCCCCAAAAACTTTCGATTCAAATATAGAATGTATTGCCGAAAATAATATTGACGACGATATCATACACAATATCGACCATATAAAATCAATTCTTCCTCTTATTTTCACAGACTGTCTGATATGTATTACAAAATACCACAACAATATAAGTGGCAAAATATAAGATGCTACGCCAAAAATTTCAATCAAAGCTTTAGAAAACGCACGCCCGAACATTCCTGACTTATCCTGAACAAGAAATACGTAAGCGCTTAAAAAAGCTGCTAAAGCAAAAAGCAGAGCTGCAGCCTCCCTGTTTATTTTAATACTGTTATTCTGATTCCTATTCTTAGCTTTTTTATTTTTCACCACGAGAACAACCCTTTTCGACAGAAAAACTTTTTGGAAGTTATTTTATAGTCAACTACAAAGAAATCTTGTAGCCATACCCAACTTGCGCAATATTAATTTTACATTCTCTCGAAAACCAACCCAACGCAAGGTAAAGTATTGTGTTTGACACACCGAGACTTGCTTTAATTTTTATTGAAGAAGATTTTTCACTTTCTGACAAATACCGTCATATTTCTCCTGCTGCAGAACCTATTTTAGACAACATTTCCCTCATTATTTATACCTTTTCAATTTCAAATAGATCTTGTCCTGAGGTTACAATCTTACCATTTTCCGCTAATATTTTTACTATTTTTGTTTTAAATGTTGCTTTTATTTCATTCATTACCTTCATTGCTTCAATAACGCATATAGTTTTGCCGACTTCAACAATATCGCCATCGCTTACAAACATAGGAGACGATGGAGAAAGAGATTTATAAAATACGCCCGTTATAGGCGACTTTATTGTTTCCAATAAAGAACGAGCTTCCTGTTTTCCTTCCTCAGAAACTACGGAAGATGGCGCAAGAATTTGTTTTTTTGAAAAAACTTCATTGTTATTTTTACGTTTTATGCAAAGACTGTACTCTTCAGAGTCAACCTCAAGCTCCTGTATTTTTTCATCTTTCATTATTTCATAAAGAGATTTTATCTTGCTTTTAATATCATTAGCCATGCTAGTTAGTTTGCTGCCTTTATACTTAAATTGATTCGTCCTTGCTTATCTATTTCAATTACTTTAACTTTAACTTCATCGCCTTCATTAACAACATCTTCAACTTTCTTTGTGTGTTGATTTGAAAGCTGCGAAATATGTATCAAACCTTCCTTGCCCGGCAAAATTTCAGCAAATGCGCCAAATGCCATAAGCTTTACAATTCTCGCATTATATACTTTTCCTATTTCCACTTCAGCAGTCATAGCCTCAACATACTCTTTTACACAATCAACACCGGCTGACTCTGTTCCAGAAATAGATACTCTTCCTGTTTCTTCAATATCTATTGTAACACCATTATCTTCTTGAAGCCTTCTTATATTTTTTCCTCCTGGACCAATAAGTTCGCCAATTTTATTTTGAGGAATTGTTATAGTCACCATACGTGGAGCATAGTTTGAAATATCATTTTTAGGAAGCGAAATTGCGGCATCCATTTTATCTAATATAAAAAACCTTCCGCGTTTTGCTTGATTAAGAGCCTGAGTCAAAAGTTCAATTGTAAGCCCCGAGATTTTTATATCCATTTGGAGAGCAGTGATACCATTTCTTGTACCAGCAACTTTAAAATCCATGTCCCCAAGATGATCTTCCATTCCCATAATATCTGTCAAAATAACATAATTATCACCTTCTTTTATAAGACCCATTGCAACACCAGCGCAACTTGCCTTTACAGGAACGCCTGCATTAAACAAAGCAAGCGACCCCCCGCAAACAGAAGCCATCGACGAAGATCCATTTGACTCTAATATGTCTGACACTATTCTTATTGTATATCCAAAATCTTCTTCACTTGGCAAAATTGGTCTCAAAGCTCTTTTTGCTAAATTACCATGACCAATTTCTCTTCTGCTAGTAAATCTTTCGCTCTTAGCTTCGCCGGTTGAAAAACCCGGGAAATTATAATGAAGCATAAAACGTTCTTTGTATTCGCCCGCGAGCTCATCCATAATCTGCATATCGCCGGGAGTCCCGAGAGTTACAGTTACCAACGCTTGAGTCTGCCCTCTTGTAAACAGACTGGAACCATGCGCCCTTGGAAGTACGTCAGTTTCACAAGTTATAGATCTTATTTCTTCTAATCCACGTCCATCCGTACGAATTTTTTTATTTAAAACAAGTTCTCTTGCTTTTTTATAGAAAATATCTTCTAAAACTGCATCTATTGCAGAAGAAGATTCTTCAGGATACTTTTCAATAAGCTTTGCGGATATGTCTTTCTTAAATGAAGCCCAAAAAATTTCTCTTTCGGCTTTTTCTTTAATTACGACGCCAGCCTCAGCTTTTTCAATTGCTTCAGCTTCTATATCTGCTTTCAATGCTACGTTTTGCTGTGGCGCTACCACAGTCACTTTTACTCTTGCAGGCAATGTTTTTTGGACTAAACATATCGATTTTACTGTTTCCCTAGCAAGATTCAAAGCTTCGAGCATTTCTTCTTCTGAAAGCTCTTGCGCGCCTGCTTCAACCATTGTCAAAGCTTCCTCAGTTCCGCTTACAACTAACTCTAAAACACTTGATTTTTGTTCTGAGATTGTAGGATTTACAACAAGTTGACCGTTTATTTTACCTATTCTTGCAGAAGCTATAGGCGTCACAAACGGCAAACTAGATGTACATAAAGCAACTGAAGCCCCCAATATAGCCGCTGTGTCAGAATCGTTTTCTCCATCATGCGAAAGAACAATAGCAGATATCTGCGTATCGTTTCTCCAATATTCAGGAAACAAAGGTCTGATACTTCTGTCTATAAGTCTGCTTACCAATATTTCACTGTCCCTAGGTTTAGCTTCTCTTCTGAAAAAACCGCCGGGTATCCTACCAGCTGCATAGGTTCTTTCCCTATAGTCAGCGGTTAAAGGCATAAAACCTATGCCGGGTTTGGGGTCTTTCGAAGCAACTACTGTAACCAAAACAATCGTTTCTCCCACTGTTACGACGCAAGAACCGCTTGCCTGTTTTGCAACTTTGCCGGATTCAATAATAAATTTTTTACCGGCAACTTCTATTTCTTTTTTAAAACATTCCATTTTAACTCCATCGCCCGGCATCAACACAAAAGATCCAAATAAACGCCTTACAAACTGCTTACTAACAAGGCGTTTTCTTGCATCCTTTGCGAGTCCGCCGAACCTTTATTTTTTTTACTTTCTAAGATCTAATTTTTTGATTAAAGAAGAATAATTTCCTTTATCGTGCCTCTTAATATAATTTAATAATCTTCTCCTTTGTCCTATCATTTTAAGAAAACCAACTCTTGAGGCAAAATCTTTAGGAAATTTCTTAAAATGGTCAGAGAGATATTTAATCCTCGTCGTAAGAATAGCAACCTGCACTTCAGAAGAACCTGTATCAGTTGCATGCGTTTTGTACTGCTCGACTATTTCTTTTTTTACAAATGCCATCTTTATTGCTCCTTGCTTTTTTAATGTCCTAATAGCGCTACAACTCGGTGAATTGTATCAAATATTTTGTTTTCTGTCCAATTTTCTTGTAAAGGTTCATAACACATTAGACTTTTGTCAGCCAAAGCAAAAGTGCCAAAATTTTTACCGCTGAACTTTATTCGATTCACACTTTTTGGGCAATTTTAGAACTTGCGAAAAATGCCGAAACATGCCGTTTGTCGTCACAAACAAAGTGAAAAATCCAAATCTGTTTGCGTCATTCCCATGAAAATGAGAATCCAAATTAATCGTTAGGCAAAATTGATCTCCGATTTCTCGATAATTACAACGAGTCTTTTGCTCGTCTAATTATTTTTCATTTGGCAAGGTGTTCCACCTACGATGAAACCAAAACCACTGATCCGGATTTTCACGAATTACTTTTTCAAGCCTGTTGTTGTATATAGAATTGATTATTTCAATATCTTTCTCTTCGTCACCGGTGTTTGGCATAGGAATTTCTTCCACTTTCATTTTCATACTGCCGTCTTTTTGACGAACACCAAAAGCCGTGATTATAGGACTTCCGGCACGTATTGCAAAAAACGCAGGACCCTTCGGAGTTGAGGCAAGTCTTCCAAAAAACGGCAGAAAAATGCCTTGGCGACCTGCATCTTGATCTCCAAGAATGGCAAGAACCTGATTTTTTCTTAAAGCTCTCACAATACGTCTAAATGACATTTTATCATCTCTTTGAAAATCTATTACATTAAAACCCTTTTTATTTCTAAAACTGTTTATCATCATATCAACAAAATCGTTAGATTGCTTGGCCACAATAAGCGCAACAGTATATTTCTTTGCAAATGCAAGAGCGGATAACTCCCAGTTTCCAAAATGAGCTGACAATAAAACTAATCCTTTGCCCCTGGCAAGAGTTTCATCTATCACTTCGTTATCATATATCAACATTTTTTCTATTTCCGAATCAGGCATTTTTGAGATAAAAAACATATCAACAAAAACCTTCGTAAAAGTTTTATAAGTCTTTCTTGCTATTGCAATAACTTCTTTTCTGGACTTTTCAGGAAAAGACAAAGCGATATTTTGCAACACCTGTTTTTTTCTAACAGGTACAAAATGGAACAACACAAACGCAAGTACGCGTCCAACGAAATGGGCAAGCGACCTTCCCAACAAATACATTGCGCACATCAATATTCTTAAACCAACATATTCCACATAATTTTGTAAGTTTGTTCTCTCAACAACCATTTTACTAAATTTCCTTTTTATGCGCGCTTTTTATTTATACTCGCCTTTACCAACAAAAGTTTACCAAGTAAACGTACCAAAAATTTTGGAAACAAATCCAATTTCCTCAAATTTGGGAATTTAAAGTTTTTTAAATTAAAGCTCTTAGTATCTTCGCCTATAACCTCAATTTTATTAAAAATATCCCTTGTTATTTTTAAATTTTTTAACAAATCGCTCGCGCTCGTAAGTTTCTTTTTTTTAATATAAATCCCAAACTGCGAAGACTTTTTATACTACAATTCCACTGTCTTCAAACTTCTTCTCCAACTTGTTCTTCGCCATCAAAATTCTCCTCATTTTCATCGGAAAACGCGCTTGATATCCTTCTCAAGCGTCCACGCCGCACACCATATATTTCTCATCCATGACTCCACCGTCTTCGCATACCCCCGCCCCGACAGCGCCTTAAACGTCGCCTTTGACGCCACATTCAACTTCTCCTGCGCCTCCGCCCCAGCCAATTCAGACCTCCTCGCCGCCACCTCCGCCCCTGCTGCTTCCACCGTCCTCACAAACTCCGCCATCAGCACCTTCATCACTTTCACCTTCTTAAGATCCGTCGGCTTCGCCACCCACGCCACATCCGTCTCCTCCTTGGCGATGACGAGGAGGAGACGGATGTGGCGAGGGTGGCGAAGCCGACGGATCTTAAGAAGGTGAAAGTGATGAAGGTGCTGATGGCGGAGTTTGTGAGGACGGTGGAAGCAGCAGGGGCGGAGGTGGCGGCGAGGAGGTCTGAATTGGCTGGGGCGGAGGCGCCACCTCCGCCCCTGCTGCT
>NZ_JAIXMZ010000104.1:0-1966 GCF_020328025.1 Candidatus Endomicrobiellum pyrsonymphae
TTCCACTAAAATTGAAATCCTTTTTTTATGTATCAAATGTACAACAAACAATGCTAGAATTGAACCCCAATTCTGATGCCAAACTCATGCGAACTGCCTGTGTCTTCACTCTTTGCTTTTGGGCTATCAGCGGTTTTCCAGTCTATGATGTAGTATTTGCGCTTTCAATAATCTACTTCACCAACTTCCACAACAGCATATATATCTACTTAGAGAAGTTAGATAGCAAAATGTGAAGTAATTGTAAAATTTATGCTCTAGATAAAAAATGCCTTCTTTTTTGACAATATATTTTATCACTTTTCATTTTGCTTTATTATTGTTTTATTCCAAAAACTTTAAATTTTCATTAATTTTTTTAATTTTTAAATTTGCATCGTTTAAGCGCGCTTTAATTTTTTCAATTTCTGATTCCGGAGCGCTTTTTATAAAATTTTCGTTCTGCATTTTTAACGTTGTTCTCTCTGCTTCCTGTTTTGCGAGATTAATCTCTTTTGTAAGCCTTGCTTTTTCTTTCTCAATATCAATAAGACCTTCTAAAAGTAAAAATATTTCAAATCCGACTACAACGATTACGGCAGAATTTTTAGATCTTGCAATGTTTTTACCAAATTGTATCGAACTTATTTTTGCAAGCTGCCTTATGTAA
Organism: Candidatus Endomicrobiellum pyrsonymphae; assembly: GCF_020328025.1. Taxonomy (NCBI): domain Bacteria; kingdom Pseudomonadati; phylum Elusimicrobiota; class Endomicrobiia; order Endomicrobiales; family Endomicrobiaceae; genus Candidatus Endomicrobiellum; species Candidatus Endomicrobiellum pyrsonymphae. Next base: position 650 of record NZ_JAIXMZ010000104.1, read on the forward strand.
CTTTCGTTTTCATTTATTGTTTGTTCTTTACTTTCGTCTAATATGTTAAACAAAGCTTCTATTTGAACCGCAGGAGAAATATTCATTTCGCTTCTTAGAGTTCTAATTTTTACAATTATGTCTTGGATGTTTTTCATTTTCTCAAGTATGGATTCCCGATTAAGACGTTCGGGAATGGCAGAATGAGATGCAGCAGATTCTTGATTAATGTATTTGGGAATAACAGCTAGGAAGCTCTCTGCTATTATTTTTGCATTTTCATCATCTTTGTTTAAAATCTCCCATATCTCCGACGTTATAAACGGCATTATTGGAGACAATAGCTGTAATGTTGATTTAAGTATATGTACAAGAATTGAAAGAACTTGTTTCTTTACATTTCTGTCTGCCGACATCATACGTATTTTTGAAAGTTCTATATACCAATCACAATATTTTGTCCAGAAGAAATCATAAATTTCTCGCGAAGCGATATCTATGTTATAAGACTCATAAGCTGTTTTAACTTTTGAAGCAGTGTTGGCAAATTCAGATATAATCCACTCGTCAGCAAGCTCGGAAGGACATATATTATCATCAAGCTTGCCCATACCTTCCAAATTCATTATTATAAATCTCGATGCGTTCCATATTTTATTTGCAAAATTTCTTGTCGCTAAAAAAGATTCTTCCAAAATTTGCATATCTCTTCCCGGAGCTGCAGCCTGAGCCAGCGCAAACCTCAACGCATCTGCGCCATATTTTTCCATTATTTCGCGCGGATCAACGACATTTCCAAGTGATTTTGACATTTTTTTACCGTGTTTATCTCTTATTATCCCGTGAATAAACACATCATTATAAGGAACATCTTTCATAAATTCTAAACCAAACTGCGCCATTCTTGCAACCCACAGATATATAATTTCATGTCCGGTTGCCAAAACTGACGTAGGATAAAAATATTTTAAATCTTCGTTGTTTTCATCTTCGCCCCAATTAAAAACACTTATAGGCCATAAAGCTGAAGAAAACCAAGTATCTAAAACGTCTTCATCTTGAACAAAGTTTTTGCCTTTACAACACGGACATTTCTCCGGTTTTTCAAAAGAAGCAATCGGTTTGCAACTTGTTTTATTTCCTTGTTCATTAACGCAGTAATAAACAGGTATTCTATGTCCCCACCATATTTGGCGACTTATGCACCAGTCTCTTAAATTTTCAAGCCACAAAACGTAAGGTTTTTTCCACGATTGCGGATGAAAAACTGTCCTATCGTCATTTGTGGCATCAACTACCTTTTTAGACATTTCGCCAACATTTAAAAACCACTGTTCG
>NZ_JAIXMZ010000066.1:0-6581 GCF_020328025.1 Candidatus Endomicrobiellum pyrsonymphae
AGCTGATAATTATGAAAACACATCTATGGGCAATGTTAATGTGCCTGAATACAGTTCGGTAGAGCAAACCGAGTTTATAAATAGCCAAGCAACGATATATGCGGAACTTGTAAAAGATATGTCGCCTGAAGAAAGAGAAACTGTTGCTAAAGAGATTATAGAAATAGCTAAAGAAGAACCGACTGTAAGTAATATTAAGTCGTTAAATTATATTTGGCTAGCTAAAAGAGCGGAAGTGCAAAACAGAATTAGAGGCGGAAAGGGCTACTAAGAATAAGTTAAAAGCTAAGTCTAGTTTCCCTTCTAGTTCTGTAAAGCCAGCTTCTACTCATTCGCAAGAAGAAATATATGCAAGAATGCAGCAGATTACTAATGTTGAAGAACTTGAAAAATATGCAAAGAAACATGGACTAATCTAAAGTAGGGCGCATAAAGACCTTAATACAGCAATCTTTATGGCAAGAAGTAAAATTATGGCGGGCGCATGAAGACATCTTCTTAAGGCTCAAGCTGTTTTGGAGAAAGTTATGTTGCCACAAATTGACGCAGATTCGAAAGGATTCCATGGCAGTGTCGCATTTCCTCATGTTGAGGAAACGAAAGAGTTTAAGTCGGTGGTAAAGCCAAGGGTTGACCTCGCTGGTGAGCAAGCGGCTAAATCAATTGAACTTATGACGAAAAAGGTCGTAGGTGGCGGATTATTGCGTAGAAGAGCTGATAACAACGACACTTATCAGAAAACTTTGTTTATGGGTGATTCTAATCTTAATTCGACGATAGTACTCCAGCATGATAGTTTAAAAGGTTCTGTGTCTTGGACGGGTGCGAAAATAACATTCATGTCGCCTGATGACCCTTCTTATGGGATAACTGTAACTGCTAAACAACAGACGGATACAGCTACGACCGGGGTAGTAGATATTTCGCCAGCTCTTCCTGCAGTTCCTGCTGTTGGTACAAAATTCAGAATTGTTGTATGTACCGGTATGAATTCGACTGCTAATGCTCATAAAAACATATTGACATCGAAAGCATTAAGATTAGCGTTAAGAGATTTACAACTTAATCTTGCTAAGCCTATGCAAGACGGCAGTTATGTATGTATAATCGATCCTTATATGAGATATAACTTTATGGACGATAAGGCATGGATGAATGTCAGTCAGTACCAAGATAAGATGAATATCTATAATGGTGAAATAGGGAAAATGTGGAACATCAGATTTGTAGAAGTGAGCAATGCTTATACTGAGGATGAAGCAGGTACATTCGACGTAGCAGGTAATGGCGTAATCCATTTTGCCACATTGCTCGCTCAAGACGCTTATGATGTTGCAGAGCTTGAGGATGATAGCAAGAAGATTTGCATTAAAACATGGGAACAATTATGGCAACCTCTTCCGTTGCGTTCTGAAGTATGGTGGGACATAATATTTACAACGAAAATACTCAATGCTAATTTCGGCGTAAATATAGCGTGTACTACTACTGACGGTGCTACTACTTAATAAATTAAGTAAATAGTATAAAAGTATGCAACTATTGCATACGGCTGAGGGCAGTTTGCTCCTACGTTCTGCCCTCAGCATTTTAAAAACGATGTAATGATATGCACATGTTGGATATGTTAGATGAAATAAGACGATGTCTTAAAGAGCCGTCGGATGACAGTGGTAACGTCGGACGTTGGAGCACACTAGAACTGTTAAACCGTATGAATTTGGCGTAAGCGGACATATGTCGTACGTCGTTATGTATGACAAATACTAGTGGGTTAGTATATGTTGGGAGTGCTTTTAGTCTTCTTACTGACTGCATACAAATAAAAAATATCATGTATAACAACATTAAATTAACGCGGACAACAGAAACTGAACTTGATCACAGAGCTAAAAAATGTGAAATACTTCCTAGTTGGCGAGAGACGGCTAGGTGACAAGCTGTTTCGGTGTTATTCTACATGGTATGATGCGCAGTATTGACAAAAAGCAGTTTATTTTTTATAATAAGCAGTCGTTAGATGTGAGTGCTAAAATAAGCAGTAAGAATCATAAAAGGACAGGGGGGAAGTTAAATTATCAGACCATTAGGTGACAAGCTGTTTCGATGTTATTCTACATGGTATGATGCGCAGTATTGACAAAAAACAATTTATTTTTTATAATAAGCAATCGCTAGATGTGAGTGCTAAAATAAGCAGTAAGAATCATAAAAGGACAGGGAGGAAGTTAAATTATCAGACCATTAGGTGACAAGCTGTTTCGGTGTTATTCTACATGGTATGATGTGCAGTATTGACAAAAAACAATTTATTTTTTATAATGAGCAGTCGTTAGAGGTTAGTGCTAAAATAAGCAGGAGGGATCATAAAAAGACAAGGAGGAAGTTAAATTATCAGACCATTAAGTGACAAACTGTTTTGGTGTTATTCTACGTGGTATGATGCACAGTATTGACAAAGAACAATTTATTTTTTATAATAAGCAGTCGTTGGAGGTTAGTGCCAAAGTAAGCAGTAAAAATCATAAAAAGACAAGGAGGAAGTTAAATGATTAGACCATTAGGTGACAAGCTTTTAGTTAAGCCTACGGAGGCGAAAGAAGTAAAGAAGGGTGGAATCATTATTCCGGATACCGCGAAAGAAAAACCTCAGGAAGGTGAGATTATTGCGGTAGGAACAGGTAAAAAGACTGATGATGGTAAGGTAATAGCTTTAGATGTAAAGGCAGGCGACAAAGTTCTTTTTGGGAAGTATTCCGGAACAGAAGTAAAAATTGACGATGTGGAGTACCTCATAATGTCTCAAGATGATATTTTGGGAATCATTAGTTAATTAGTTTTTGGAGAGCAGATGGTTAAATTTAAGTAGCTAAGGCTGAAATATATAAGAACAAGGAGAAAGTAATATGGCAAAACAGTTGATTTATAATGATGAGGCTCGTAAAGCTATGAAGAGCGGTGTTGATAAACTTGCGAATGCAGTAAAGGTTACTCTCGGACCTAAAGGCAGACATGTTGTTTTGGATAAAAAGTTCGGTTCTCCTATAGTTACAAATGATGGCGTAACAATTGCAAAAGAAATTGAGCTTGAAGATCCTTTTGAAAATATGGGCGCTCAGCTTGTAAAAGAAGTTGCTTCGAAAACAAACGATATAGCGGGAGACGGAACTACAACTGCCACAGTTTTGGCGCAGTCCTTAATCAATGAGGGTCTTAAGAATATAACAGCCGGAGCAAACGCAAATCATATAAAGAGAGGCATTGAGAAAGCAGTTGCTTCTGTCATTGAGGAAGTGAAGAAAGTTGCAAAACAGGTAAAAAATAAAGAAGAAATTGCCCAAATTGCTTCAATATCTGCAAACGACAAAGAAATTGGTAACTTAATTGCTGACGCAATGGAGAAGGTAGGGAAAGATGGTGTTATAACTGTTGAAGAGGGAAAATCTTCAGAAACTACTCTTGACGTTGTAGAGGGTATGCAGTTTGATAGAGGATATAGTTCGCCTTATTTTGTAACAGATACAGAAAGAATGCAGGGTATTTTAGAAGACCCTTACATAATAATTACAGATAAGAAGATTAGCTCGATGCAGGATATTCTTCCTTTGCTTGAGAAAGTTGTACAGACCGGCAGACCTTTTGTAATTGTTGCTGAAGATATAGAGGGCGAAGCTCTTGCAACTTTGGTTCTTAACAAAATTCGCGGGACCCTAAAAGTTATAGCTGTAAAAGCTCCAGGATTTGGCGATAGAAGAAAGGAAATGCTTCAAGATATAGCGGTTCTTACAGGTGGCACGGTTATTACAGAAGAAACCGGATTGAAACTTGATAAGGCTACGCTTGAACTTCTTGGTCAAACAAAGAGAGTTGTTGTAGATAAAGAAAATACAACTATAGTTTCAGGTCTTGGCGATAAGAAAGAAATTGAAGCAAGAATATCTCAAATCCGTAAGCAGATTGCAGATACAAAATCGGATTATGATAAGGAAAAACTTCAAGAAAGACTTGCAAAATTGGTTGGTGGCGTTGCAGTTATAAATGTGGGAGCGGCAACTGAATCAGAAATGAAAACAAAGAAATTTAAGGTTGAAGATGCTTTAAATGCGACAAGAGCAGGCGTCGAAGAAGGTGTAGTAGCAGGCGGTGGAGTGGCTCTTCTTAAGGCTCAAGCTGTTTTGGAGAAAGTTATAGCCGTAGATGCTGATGAGAAGACAGGTATTGAAATTGTTCTTAAAGCTCTTGAAGGGCCAATAAGAATGATAATTGAGAATGCAGGGATCGAGGCATCCGTAGTAGTTGACAAAGTTAAGAATTCGAAAGATGCGACTTTTGGTTATAATGCGGATACAAACGAATATGTTGATATGATAAAAGCCGGTATTGTCGATCCTGCAAAAGTAACAAGAACAGCGTTGGAAAATGCAGCTTCAATCGCAGGTCTTATTCTTACGACAGAAGCATTAGTAACAGACATTCCTGAGAAGTCTCAAAAGTCTTCTATGGGAGCGGGAATGCCTCCAATGCCTGAGTATTAATAGTAACAAAAGAAAGAAGCCTCGGAATAATTCTGAGGCTTCTTTTAGTTGCGTCAAATGTTTTGTCGTGTAACATCACTGTATCACCATGGAAAAATTTTTTTCCACCACAATTGTGTTTTTGCTTCCAAAATCTTCAACTTGACATTGCTTTTAATTTTGGCAACTCCCACTATGGATGGAGCGTAGTGAAGATGTATTTCAAAATCATCATTTTTATAAGATACTTTTTTTACCGTGGTCGGGATAGGTATCATGTTACCGTTTTCTTTTCCGCCAATCAAGTGTACTAGGTAATGCGATATCTCTCTTTCATCGGTGATCATGGATAACACTATGTCGCCTTCTGAAATTTTCTTTGCCAATTTGCCGTTTTCGTCCTCAAGTATTTTAACGTCTAATTTTACAAATCCTAAATCGTAATCCGTAAAAGAAATAGGGTTTTGTTTTGAATTGTAGTCTGGTAGTTTTTTAAATTGTGTAAGATTTAGTTCTTCATTTGCAATTTCAACTTCGACTATGGTAGGGTGGAAGAAAGTTTTAATTATTATCGATACTTCGTCGGATGAAATAGAAATTATTTCTTTAAATGCTTGTTGTGTGTATAATTTAAATTTTTCTTCAATTTTTTGCGTATAATCTTCCATTGCGCCTACATCTAGTCGCGCTCCAAAAATTGCTTTTTCAAAAGAAAACCAATCAAGATTTGTGGATATTTCGTAGATTGATGGATTGTGAGAAAATGTCATACTGAAACGTAATATATCAGATGTCTTCATATTCGTGGCTATATGCATAAGTCCATAAATATTTTCTGCAGAAAATATTAATTTTATTTTAAATACTGTTATAAATTTTAAAAGAAAACCTATCGTTGTTATAGCTTTTTCAATATCGTTGTCAGAAAGAGAAAGCGCAAGTTCTGCCTCGGATTTTTCGCAGCCTGTTTCTTCCATCAACAATTTTATACAATCTTTTTCTTTCACAGTTTTTCCGTTCTGAATATAAAATCAAGTAATTTTGATATCGATGTATCAACTTTACAGTACCTCGTCTCCGTCATACCTCGTCATGCTTTGCCCGCCACACTCACATCAACCCACTGAAAAAGGTATAATCAAGCGCGCATATAAATAAGCTTTACCAAGGTAATGTAGAGCATCACAACATAATGCGCATTTTAGGAAATTGTGAAGTAGTTGCGAATAATGAAGTGAGGTTTTGTAATTTAAAGACTTGTGTCCTCTTTGCGTATTATATCAGAAAAACCATCTTTTGATTTTCTTATTTGCCAAACAATCTTCATTTCTATAAACGAACTGCTCTTTTATCGTCCTGCTAAAGCGCTAATAAAAGCGTTCATAGATGTTTTTGAGTTGTTGACGGGGTAATAATTTTAGTAGCTTTTATCGAAATATTGATGGTTCAAAGTTATCAAGTCTTAACAATCTTTAATAAGTTTTAACATTCTCTGCTTACAAATTGCTTACAATTCTGCACTTGGCAAAACCGCTAAAAGCGTTACCATAATCGGTAGTTGCTGATAGCTGTTGGCATTATGGAGATGAGGGGAGTGATGAAATGAATGCTTTAGAAATTGCAAAAAATATTAAATAATCTACGCTTAAAAATAAGCCATTTAAAGCTCCAAAAATTGTGTCAGGCGTATCACAATTTTGATACTCGAAACTCCGTTATTTGAAGAGAATATACTTGCTTGGGACTACGATACTGTTGTATTTTCTGTTAGAAAACAGAACATTAAAAGCGTTAGAGCAGGAATATTGACGATGTCGGTGGGACAGACTAAAGAAACTTGCGAGCACGTTTTAGGTATGCTTGTAAGTTTCTTTTTTTAATGTTCTGTTTTCTAACAGAAAATACAACAGTATCGTAGTCCCAAGCAAGTATATTCTCTTCAAATAAGCCATTTAAAGCTCCAAAAATTGTGTCAGGCGTATCACAATTTTGATACTCGAAACTCCGTTATTTGAAGAGAATATACTTGCTTGGGACTACGATACTGTTGTATTTTCTGTTAGAAAA
>NZ_JAIXMZ010000009.1:0-29194 GCF_020328025.1 Candidatus Endomicrobiellum pyrsonymphae
AAGTTGTTTTTAGAAGATATTCTTCGTTAATAAGAAAGAACGAGAATCTGCCGGATTTAATTTTGATTGACGGAGGCAAGGGTCAGCTTGGAGCTGCTGTAAGCGCTTTGCAAGAACTGCAAACGCAAATTCCTATAATTTCGCTCGCAAAAAAGAACGAGGAAATTTTTTTTCCGACTAAAGATAAAGCGTTGGTTTTAAGCAGGCATTCCGAGGCTTTAAAACTTTTACAGTCCGTAAGAGATGAAGCGCATAGATTCGCTGTTAGTTATCATAGAAAACTTAGGGCAAAAGAATTTGGTATATAAAATTAGTTTATTATGGAGAGGAAGTTGGTGAAAACGAAATCGAATTCATTAGAATGGAATAAGGGCAATAATAGAAAAATCCCAAAAAATATTGTTGAAAAAATGAAAGACTATCCTGATTTTTATGTCAAGGTTTGGAAAGCTTGTTTTGAGATATTTCCCGGTGAAACTTTAACATACAAGCAGCTTGCCAAAAAAATAGGAATGCCCAAAGCAGCAAGAGCTGTCGGCAACGCATTAAGTAAAAATCCATTTGCTCCAATTATTCCTTGTCATAGAGTTATAAGGAGCGATGGTAAAATGGGCGGTTATTCCGGACCATGTGGAATAAATAAAAAATTGAAAATGCTTAAATACGAAAAGAAAACTGGAAAAAATGCTTCAATGGATTTGTGATATTCCAAGAAATGTTGTTATGAATATAAAAATGAACCAATTTAGGTCGAATGATAATCGTACAAGAAATGAAAATATAAAGAAACCAATGCAAAGAATATTGCAAAACAAACTAAAATCATTAAGAAAATTTTTGGCAAAACAAATTCTTGATAAAAAAAGTAAATCACAGAAAACTTTAGATATAAATCAAATCAAATCAGTTTTATTTTTTAGAAATGATGATAAAATTGGCGATATGGTAGTTTCAACTTCGCTTTTTAGAGAGATAAAACAGAAATATCCTGATATCGAAATTATAGTTCTTTGCGGTAAAAATAATAAAGAAATAATAAAATATAATAAAAATATCGATAAAATATACAAGCTTGAAAAAAGTTTTTTTAAGAATCTTTCAATTTTTAAAAATTTGAGAAAACAGAATATAAGTCTTGCAATAGACTTTTATACGTTCGGGTTGGTTTTTAAACCTTTGTTAATGCTTAGAATTATATCTCCTAAATTTCTTATAGGTTTTTATAAAAATTCGTACAATGTCTATGATTTATCCATTGACATGAATTTCTTCAACAAACACATTTCAAAACGGTACGAATATTTATTAAAAATTTTAAAAATAGAAAACCCGGATTTAAAATATGACGTTATTCTTAGCGAGAAAGAGGAGAAAGTCGCGTTTGATTTAATAAGCAAATATAGCGCTAAGTATAAAATAATTCTACATCCTTTCGCAGCGAGCAAACATAGGAGTTTTGATTTTGATAAACTTAAAGAGCTAGTGAATCTCTTAGAAAGAAAAATTGATTGCTGTGTGTTTGTACTGTGTCAGGAAAAAGATAGAAAAAAAATAGAGTCTTTGCAAACTGACAAGGCTTGCATTGCTTCATTTGAATCAGTATTGGAGAGCGCAGCTTTAGTAAAATATTCGGATGCGGTAATTTCTCCTGACACGTCAATGGTACATATTGCGACTGCTTTTGACAAGAAAACTGTTGCCTTATATTTAGACTATTCTAATGTTTATGAAAAAATTAATATAATTTGGGGCAGTAACAACTTGAATGCGATTCAGTTGTCTGTTGATGCAAAAAATAAAAGAGCGGAAAACGATATAAAAAATATAGACAATATTGATATTTTGAATGCTTTACAAAATATTTTACGAGGACAGTTTAGATGAAACTGATGATTACGATACCTGTTTACAACTTTACAACAGAATGGAATATCTCGAGATTACCGCAAAGTCTTTGTATGAGTGTTCAAATATAAATAAAGCCGCGGTGAAAATTTTTAATGATTGCAGTCCTGAAGATGAATACCTCTTATGTATTGCCCTATCACTTTTTTTTCAGGTTTAATATCTGTTAAGACTGTTGTGGCAACCGTTTCTGTAACGTTTTGTTCTTCACGCGGTTGTTCTAGTACCACAGCAATGGAACTTGCGGTAGGACTTGCATACCCTGTTGCGCTAAGTAATAAAAAAATCAACTTTCAACGCTCGCCTTCATTCCTTCCTCTTCCTCTTCCCCTTCCTCATCTCCTTTCACTTCTCACTCATCGCCTTAAACACCAACTTCATCATATCCATCATCACATTCTCCAGCTTCTTCCCTAGCGCTTCCATCTTCGCCTGCATCTTCCATATCACCCACAAATCCGTCCCCGCCGACAGCGCTAGCGTCTCATCCCTCTTTTTATTCCAATTCTCCAAATTCGCCTCCTCCGCCTGCCTCACCTGCGTCTCCCAATCCTTCCCCAGTAGCTGCACCTTCATACGCTCTCTCATATCCCAACCTAGCGCAGTACATATACTATCCTTCGCAAATTGCAGAATATCAGGGCAGTTGTCGTCTTCCACGTATGGGCGGCTCGAGGAGGACGCCTCCAACGCCAACTCCTTCCTCATCGCCTCCACCGCATCATCCTCAGAATTAAAGTGTTCACCATTATTCTTCATCACAACATCCTCCGCCGCCTGCCGCACCTTATTCACCACCGTCTTCGTTAACTCATTCTCCGCATTCATCACCTCCGCTATCAACTTCTCCTTCGTTTTCGTTCTCTCACTCTCAATCCTCTCATCCGCCACCTTCGTAAACTCCGATCCAAACACAACATTCTTATTCTTCTCACGTAGCTTATCCACCGCAAAAGTCACCGCCCACACCTCCCCATACTTCAACGCATCCTCCACATGCGACATCGCCTTCTCCGTCAGTACCACGACGATTGTGCTTGGTCGATCGGGTTTATCCTTTTTCTTTTTCTCGCCTCCGCCTTTGCCGCCAGCTTTGCCTGCGCCTCCACTCTCGCCACCAAGTTGTATTGCTGGTGTTCCTGCTGGTGCTTTTAGTTGCGCTACTGGTGCTTTTGGTGCTGGTGCTGGTGCTTTCTCATGTAATGATGATGATTTGTGTGCATCATCTGCGCCACTTGCAAAACCAAAAAATCCGAAAATGCTTTACCAGACGGATAATTTGTGTGCACCATCTGCGCCACTTGCACCGCCTGCGCCACCTTCACCGCCTCCGAGGTCACCCTCTTTCTCATCTTTCTCTTTCCCGCCTTCGCCACTCAGTAGTGCAGTAGCATCTAGTACACCACTTGTGCCTGTGCCTATGGATGACGATGCGCTACCTGATGATGATCCTGGTGGTTGTACGCCACTTGCACTGCTTGCGCCACTCAGTAGTGCAGCATCAGCATCTGCCTTTGCTGCTGCTTTTGCTTTTGCTACTGCTGCTGCTTTTGCTTTTGCTGTTGGTACTGTTGGTGCTTTTGGTGTTGGTACTGCTGCTGGTGATGGTAGTACAAGTGATGCTGCTAATGATACTGGTCTTGATGATGGTATCAGTGGTGATCTTGATGGTGAATACGAGCTGGAAGACGAACTAGATGATGGTGGTGGTGTTTTCCCTTTCTCACGTGGTGATGGTAGTGCAAGTGATGCTGCTAATGATACTGGTCTTGATGATGGTATCAGTGGTGATCCTGATGGTGAAGACGAGCTGGAAGACGAACTAGATGATGGTGGTGGTGGTGTTTTCCCTTTCTCACGTGGTGATGGTAATAGTGTTGATCCTGATGGGTCCACTGAGTGTAGTACTGATGGGTCCGTCGCTGAGTGTAGTGCTGGTTCTGATAGTGATGGTGGTACGCCACCTGCACCGCTAGCATCTACACCACTTGTGTCTGTGCCTATGGATGACGATGCGCTATCTGATAACGATGATGATGACGAGCTGGAAGACAAACTAGCTACTGATGATGATGGTGGTGGTGGTACTGCCCCACTTGATGATGGGTCTGATGATACTGTTACTGATGGTGATCCTGATGGTGATGACGAGCTATCTGGTGGTGATATTACCACACTTGATGGTGTTGTTGTTATTATTGCTGCTGCTGGTGATGATGGTGAAGACGAGCTGGAAGACAAACTAGCTGATGATGGTGGTGGTGGTGGTACTGCCCCACTTGATGATGGGCCTGATGATACTGTTACTGATGGTGATGACGAGCTATCTGGTGGTGATATTACCACACTTGATGGTGTTGTTGTTATTATTGCTGCTGGTGATGATGGTGAAGACGAGCTGGAAGACAAACTAGCTGATGATGGTGGTGGTGGTGGTACGCCACCTCTGCTTGGTGGTATTACGCTAAATGGTGGTAGTGGCACGTGTTGTAGTGGTGGCTGTAGTGCAACCCTTGCCTGTGCTAGTTGTTGTGCCAGTACTGCAGCATCAGCGGCTGCCTCATCTGATCCGGGTTGTAGTGGTGGTTGCGTCTCATATTCTGATGGTGACTTTATCCTTTCCTCATGTGGTGGTTGTGGTTGTGGTTCTAGTGATTTTACCTTTTCCGCTGGTGGTGGCGATGTTGATTTTATCTTTTCCGGTGGTGATGTTATACCTTCCTTTTTCCCGTCATCGCCAAGCTCTTTCTTCTCTTCCTTTTTATCGCCTTCTCCACCCTTGCCGTCGTCAGTTTTGCCTGCACCGCCTCCGAGGTCACCCTCTTTCTTCCCTTTCTCTTTCTCGCCTTTTCCACCCTTGCCGTCGTCAGTTTCGCCGCCGCCGCCTCCACCCTCTTCCCTCTCTTTATCTTTAAGTGATGATGGATCTGGTTCTGGTACTTCTACTCTCTTCTTTTTCGTTATCCACGACCAAATTTCGTCCTTCCTATAGAATTCCCTATCAAGCTGCATGGCTACAATCTCAGCAACTCCAATGCTTCCAAGCTCTAGTGCATTGTGGCTAGAGCTTTCTTTCATGACATCGCCAACGCTTACCTCAGGCCCGTTCCCTGCAAACACAAGAGAACGCACCGCATTCCAAATAGAAAAACCTGCCATTATAATTAAATTAGGAGCAAAGGGCATGAAAAACTCCGACGTTTTTGACTTCCAACCCGCTTCTAGCTTCGATTTACTATAAAGATATCTGTCTTTGACATTAAATATGGTTGAATGCTTAAGCCTATATGCGCCAAATGCTAGAGGCAAAATAGCTGGAGATATTAAACTGCTTAAAAAATTGCTAACCACAAGAGCCGGAACCCCAGCCCATCCTCTCAAACTTTTCCCCCAGGTCAGATACGGCAATACATGCCTCGTCACTCCATATTCCCACCAACTTACTGCACCCTTACCTAGTTTCCATATTCCTTTCAGCGTGCCACCAAAGTATCCATTGCGCTGCCAGTAACCATCTTTCATATGGTTGAGCAAACTAAAATCCCCAGCTTTCCCTTTATCAAAATCTGACAAATCAAGTAGCTTCGGCAAAGCGGGCTCTTGTTCGATTATTTCCTTCATGTAGTCAGCTGCCGCTTTCTCGTATTCTTCTTTCCTTTCATTGAGATCGTTGACTCTTGCTACTTCTAAGGCGCATACTCTATTACGCTTATCATTACCAGACCAGCTATCAACAAATGTCGTGTTTCTTTCTTTACAAACCTTGAGATTTTCTTCAGCGTCTTTGAAGTCTTTATCAGTAACGCCTTTAAGGTAAATATCATAGATGTCAGCACTAAGATTGTCAAAACTTCCAGTTGCCTTCGCACACTCTGAGGCGTTCTTCTCGCCTGAGGAGTCAGTCCCGAGAGCGCAATGCCCAATTATGGATCGCGCCTTGGCAACTCCTTCATCTATCGTAGCTCCTTTTATCTTTTCGTATTTACCTGCTCTCTCTTTTTTGTCTTTTGCTTTCTTCTCTTCTGCTGCTTTCTTCTGCTTCCTACTCACCGCCATTCTCGTCCCATAAAACCGTATTTCGGGAGATACACATACTCCGCTTTCATCTGACTCCGATTCACATGTGACCAAAAGAGGCGCACCACATCCTTCCCCTCCTCCCGTAAGCGCACATTGCAAATCCTTGCCTTCAAAAAGCTCATCACCATATTTCATTCTTTTAAACCTAACAGTCGAGGTACTTCCCTTATTCACACATACTACTTCCTCTTTCCCACCAACGGCGCTGTCAAGGTCACACCTTTCAAACCGACTACCAACCAGCTTCATAGTCGATCCATCTCGCACTACATCCCCTGCCGTCCCAACAGTTTTAATGTCGTTCTCAAATATACTCAACTCTACATTCCTTACTAGCCCACTTACCCCGCTCCTACTATTCTTGTTTCCTCCGCAGGAACTCAACACCAAACTAAATACTACAACTATACTTACCATCCTCTTGAAATTAATCACTCTAAATCCCCTTTCGTTCTTGTAGTTCAGACTCTTTAAATTCTTCTTACTTTGTTCTTCAGAATCTAAACTCTATTTTCGTACTCTTTTAAATAATCAATCACAACTGTTGTCATTATACAAATTTAATCCATTACTTTTAACATTTCAACCTTAAAGATCATACAATCAAAATAATCAAAATTCAATCAGAGATCTTTGTCTTCTTTCTACCCTTAAATCTTCCTGCCTCAAACCCTTCTGCCAGCAAATGTAACTGCAACTATTATATCAATTTAATTATATCAAACTTTCTAATTTACAAGCTTCTAATTTACAAGAAAATATGAAAACTTCTACAATACTAGCCAGCTATCTTCCACCACTACTGTCGCATTAGCAACTTGAATTCGTCAAAATGGAATTGTCATATTGAAAAACGGTAAATAGCCAATTATGTTTTTCTGCCTTGCGATAAGTTTGTAACGACAAAGGAAGTCGCTTGATTTTTTACAGAAATGATTTACATCGACCATTCATTGTGGCAGTACACGGAAAAGAGGTTGATTTTTACTATTTACCGACTTGGATAACAATTTTGTAAACAGAGTTCTATAAATTTTCTATAAAAAAAATTTATGTAGTTGATTCCATTGATACTATTGATAAAAATTTAATGCTATTTGTGAGACGAAAAACAGCGTTTTATTGAAAAATCAATATATTTTGATGTTATGATGTTCGAATCCCTCTATTTGATACTTAGGTATGCTTGTTCTCATTGATATTTCTTTTCTGTTTAATATCCCAAAATGTAACCTAAAATACAAAATCAGACGTTCTGTTTCGTTGTACCTTTGAAACTCTATAGCTTTAAAGTCGTTCCATTCGTTAAAACTTCTTCGCTGTGAAATCATTTTAAAAAATATCTGTTTTTTGAGTGTGTAGAAGCAGAGTAAACCACAAGTGACCATAGCGCCGTTCTTAAGCATATATACAGTAAGTCAGTTTTTAGAACATTCAAATATAAAAACCACTATGATTTATGCTCATTTATCAAAGGAACATTTAAAAAATTCTGTTGATATTTTAGACTTCAGACACTCCGTAGCATGAAAGATTGAGAATGGGAAACAGCGTCTATCGCTTTTGTACCCAAAACGCGCCCTTTTATGAGTAAAAAACATCGGGGCGACTGGATTTGAACCAGCGACCTCACGGTCCCGAACCGAGCGCTCTAGCCAGCTGAGCCACGCCCCGATGATTAATTTTTATAACCACTTAACTGCGCTATAATTTTTTTACTTTACTTTTATAATCTTATTATTCTTGTCCACAAAAACAATTTTTGGTTCAATGGGTTTGTCTGAGAGCGCAAAACCCATTATAATTACTTCTTCACCTTCTTTTATGAGGTGGGCTGCAGCACCGTTCATACAAATAACACCAGATCCGGACTCCCCGGGAATTACATAAGTTTCTAAGCGAGCTCCTGACGTATTTGAAACAACAAGAACTTTTTCCCCTATCCAAAAACCTGCCTTATCACAAATATCAGTATCTATTGTTATACTACCTTGGTATGCCAAATTGGCTTCGGTAACCGTAGCTCTAAATATTTTTGAACTTAAAACAAATTTCATTTGCATGCCTCCGCATCTTCCAACACTCTTAACTATACTTGTTTTTTAAGGAACAATTTTTGCGCTTACTGTAGGTCGGCTACAACACCGCAACTTACAGTAGAAAGAACTTCAGCTCTTTTATTGTTTGAAAAAGCAGATGATTTCATTTTTTATTTTTTAGGATTTTCGGCTTCTTCCTGACATTTAATACAGTACCTTGTCCACGGAATTGCCTGCAATCTTTCCATAGGAATAATGCTGTTACAGCACTCGCACTGTCCATAAGAATCTTTTTCTATTTTAGCTAAGGCATCATTTGTAGCGCTTAAAGCTATTTTATCGTTTGCAGCAAGTTCAAAATATATTTCTTTTTCGCTGCTTTGGCTTGCTGTATCTATTTCATCGCCAACATCTGTGTCTAAATTTGCACACGCTTCTCTTTGCGCATTATTAGTTTTGTTCAAAAGTTCAGTTTTCTTCCGTATCAATATTTTTTTCAAACTCGCTAAATCTTTTTTATCCATTGTTTTCTCCATTAGTTTGTAAAAACTTTTACCGTTTTTAACATTTCTGTTTCCTGACCGCTTATCCTTATATCTTTTGAAGACATATCTATGAGGTAATCACATATTTCTTTTGTGATTCTCTCTCCTGGAATTACAACTGGAATGCCAGGAGGATAAGGCGTAAGGGTTTGAGCTGCTACATGTCCTACCGCTTTTGCCAAGCTAACTTTTTTTGTATTGTTTGAAAGAAAAACTTCTCTTGGTCTCATAACCATTTCCGTAGCAAGCGACGGAATTTTAAGTATCCAGTTTTTCTGCTTACCGTGATATTTTTTATTTATAGCCTCAAGAGCTTTGACAAAAATTTCTACATCAGTCTTATTGGAACCTTCGCCCATAATGGCAACTAGATTGAACAAATCCGCATAATCAAGCTGTATATTATACTCTTTAGCTAAAATACTTTCAATTTCATAACCGGAAAGTCCCGTTTTCGTCACGTTTACAGTGAGCTTTGTAATATCTAAATCAAAACCAAGTTTCTGAATTTCTTGCCGAGTAAAACATTTCATTGAAGATATGTTGTTATTTATATACGAACGACCCCACTCCGCAGCTTTTATAACTCTATCAAAGTTTTCTTCACCATGCAAATGTACTTGCCTTCTTGCCAAATCAAGGCTTGCAAGCGTTAAATAATTAGGGCTTGTCGTTTGAAGCATTGAAACTATTTTCTTTACCCTACTAAAGTCAATCAATTTTGAATTAAAATGAAGCGCTGATCCCTGAGACATTGCCGACAAAGTCTTATGCGTTGATTGAACACATAAATCTGCTCCAGCTTCAACAGCAGACTCAGGCAACTGCTGATTAAAATGCAAGTGAGCGCCGTGAGCTTCATCGACTAAAACAATTTTCCCTCTCCTATGGCACAAATCCACTATTTTACTCAATTCTGTAACAACGCCGTTATATGTAGGACTCGTAATAAACACAGCTTTTGACTCAGGATACCTATCCAATGCATCTCTTACCTGATTGTACGTTGCGCTAAAAATTAAATCCAGATTTTGATTTATTTCAGGCTGAACCCAAATAGGCCATACACCAGACATTACAATTCCAGCCATAATTGACTTATGCGAACTTCTTGAAACTATTATGGAATCACTCGGATCGCATGCAGCAAGAAACATTGCCATATTACCAACTGAAGTTCCGTTTACCAAAAAAAACGAATGCTCAACGCCATAAGCCTGCGCCATAAGTTCTTGAGCTTTTTTTATGGGACCTACAGGGTCGTGCAAAGAATCTACCTCATCAAAAACAGTTACATCGAATTTATAAACTTCTTCGCCGGTATAATTTCTCAATTCTTTATCTACACTTCTGCCATTTTTATGACCCGGACAATGAAAAGACGTGACACCCCTTTTTGCATGTGCCAAAAGAGTGTCAAACAGGGGAGCCTTGAATTGTAAGTTTGATACTTTTTTCACTGTGCTACCTACCTCGAAAACATGCCCGGTAGAAGACTCGAACTTCTGACCCCTTCCATGTCAAGGAAGTACTCTAACCAACTGAGCTAACCGGGCAAAAACTATAGTCAACTAACTTTATATTGGCGCGCTACGTTAGCTCAAAAATAGATACAACGCGAGATGAACTGACGAAGCAGCAACTCATTCCCCTTGCTAGGAAGTCCAACGACATAGCGCGCTATTTTTGAGCTAACCATATGACCATGCGCCCTTTTCGGTAAATTTTGCCTGTTTTATTTGGTCAATATGTTCAACATTACCTATCATAAAAACAAAATTCCTCAAAAATTTAAGTAACGCAATTGTATCGATATAGTTGACTATATAACATGCTCTGAAACTCACGCAGACAAGGTGCGGGCCGGAATTGAACCGGCGAATAACAGTTTTGCAGACTGCTCCCTTACCACTTGGGTACCGCACCACCAAATTATAGAATCATTGGAAAGACGGATGAGTATATAAAAATAACATAATCTAGTCAATCTCGTGTGGTGAAAAATCTCAAACACATAATAGACTTTTGAAAAGACGTAATAAATAAAAGGAAAAACAGGTAAGCAACTATTCTTTTATTAAAGAATTCAGAGATTTATAAGAAAAAGGTGGGACATAAATGTATATCACAAGATACCTGCCAGCAGAACAATAAAAGCATTACACAAAGCCGTAGCAAAAGAGGAGTTTTCAAAAGAAATAAAAGGAAGACTTGAAGAATTGGAATTTTATAAAGAAATTGTTATAAAGCATGTAAAAACACAATAAAGGCGGAATTAGATAAGTATTGCCAAGAGAAATGCTACAAGAAGATATGCGCTTCACAGATACAAACAGATAATGGGTCAAAGTTTTACGGGTTGTTTGATGAAGAGTTGAAAAATAAAGCATCGCACACTTTTGGAATTATCCAAGAAGTCCAAATAACAATGCTTTTATACTTTCATATGCTAGAACAATTCTTAAACGAATATGACGACGATTTGAACGATATATATAAATATAATCAACAATCATTTGATTGATTATTTACTTTGGTATAACATAAAAAGATTTCACAAAAGTCTTGATTTTGTTTCGCTTTTAGATTTTGCTATAAGTTCTTTCAGCTTGCATTTAGAAAAATCTATTGTGTTACGAGATACTACAAAAATTTGACATTTTGCGATATTTGTGTTACACTCTCGGTCAGTTCAACTAAATAGGGAGCATTGCTCCCAAAACCGTTGATGTGGAGATAACGGTAATTGTGCAGTTACAGAGAACGGGCGACGCTGAGATTCCCGTACAACGCAGATTATCAAATGGACCACGGAGGGCGCGGTCAAAAGGGTTGTAGGCGTATGTTTGATCCCCAGTATTCCGCGACGCATTGCAGGCGTTACTTGCAACGAGCGTGTTAGTGCTCTGAAAAAGGGTACGGTATAGGTTTTTTCTGTTACTGTAAATCGAGGTGGCACCGCGGACAATCTCAACGTCCGTCCTTGACATGTTTTGTTATGTCTTGGATGGACGTTCTTTCGTTTGTCCTAGGTAAAGGTGGAGAAAATGATTAGACCTTCGTTAGAAGAAGCAAAGAAGTTTTTAAATGAGTACACGGTAATTCCGGTATGTAAAGAGATGTTTGCGGATATTAAAACCTCCGTAGAAATTTTAAGAATTTTTATGGCAGAAAACAAAAAATGTTATTTGCTTGAAAGCGTGGAAAGTGGCGAAAGCTGGGGAAGATATTCTTTTCTTGGCTGCGATCCAAAGTTCACTATTAAGTGTAATGATAATAAAATCTATATAAATGACTGTGAAAAAGAAGAGTATAGTAAAGATAATCCTGTTAAAGCGCTGAGTGATATTATTTCTGTGTACAAAAGCCCCAAACTAGAATATATGCCTC
Source organism: Candidatus Endomicrobiellum pyrsonymphae (assembly GCF_020328025.1). NCBI lineage: Bacteria > Pseudomonadati > Elusimicrobiota > Endomicrobiia > Endomicrobiales > Endomicrobiaceae > Candidatus Endomicrobiellum > Candidatus Endomicrobiellum pyrsonymphae. The sequence continues at coordinate 11,960 of NZ_JAIXMZ010000009.1, forward strand.
CATTTACAGGTGGATTTGTAGGATATTTTTCTTATGATTTTATTAAATATACCGAAAAATCGTTGAATCTTTCAAATGTGAACGATGAAAATTTCGATGATTTTTATCTCATGCTTTTTGATACGGTTATAGCTTTCGATCATTTAAAGCAAAAAATTTTCATCATAGTTAACGTTGCGGCAAAAAATTTTGAAGAGAATTTTGCCAAGGCGGAAATTAAACTACAAGAAATAGAAAGTTTGATAAAAAATGGCATTGTAAAAAAAGAACAAAAATCAGAGTTACAATCAGACTTTAAAATGCTTCATTCTAAAAAGTCATTCGTGAATATGGTTACAGAAATAAAAAAATATATACAAGATGGCGATGTTTTTCAAGCTGTAATATCAAATAGAGCTGAAGCGGATTTTAGCGGAAGTCTATTGCAGACTTACAGAATTTTAAGAACTACAAATCCGTCAGCATATATGTTTTATTTAAATTTTGGCGATATTGAAATTGCCGGAGCTTCTCCTGAAACGCTTGTTACTTTAAAGAATAAGAAACTTACCAACTATGCTTTGGCAGGTACATGTAAGAGGGGTATTGATTCCAATGAAGATAAAATTCTTATATCACAGCTTTTACATGATGAAAAAGAACTTGCTGAACATAATATGCTTGTTGACTTAGCAAGAAATGATCTAGGTAAAATAAGTGAATTTGGTTCCGTAAAAGTAACAGAATATATGAAAATATTAAAGTGTTCGCATGTAAGTCATATAGCTTCTATAGTAAGTTCAGATATCAACGATAATAAATATAATCAGCTTGATGCATTATCTGCTGTTCTTCCTGCAGGCACTTTATCAGGCGCGCCAAAAAAAAGAGCTTGTGAAATTATTAATGCTTTGGAAAAGCATAAGCGTGGAACTTATGGTGGAGCAATAGGATACATAGATTTTACAGGAAATATGGATATGTGCATAGCTATAAGGATGGCAAAACTGCAAAATGGCAAAGTGTATGTGCAATCCGGAGCAGGTATCGTTGCAGATAGTGATCCTGAAAAAGAATATAACGAATACATTCAAAAATCCAAAGCTGTTACAGATGCTTTACAAATTTCTAAAATTTTTTAAAGGATAAAAGATGATTTTAATAATAGATAATTACGATAGTTTTTCCTATAATATTTATCAATATGTAGGAAGTATAAATAAAGATGTAAAAGTTATAAAAAATGACGAAATGACAATTAAAGAAATAGATGGATTAAATCCTACACATTTGATAATTTCACCGGGACCAGGAAGACCTGCCTCTGCAGGAATATGTGAAGAAACAATAAAATATTTTCAGGATAAAAAACCTATACTGGGAATTTGCCTTGGACATCAAGCAATCTGCGAAGTTTTTGGCGCAAAAATTACATATGCAAAAACATTAGTGCATGGCAAAACAAGCAATATACATATTGCAAATGGCAGTCCTATTTTTAGAGGTTTGTCGCCAATTTTACATGCAGCAAGGTATCATTCTCTCATAGCTGATAGAGCAACGTTACCCGATGAATTGCTTGTTATATCGGAAGATGAAGAATCTCAGGTAATGGGTGTAAAACATCGAGATTACAATCTTTATGGTATTCAGTTCCATCCTGAGTCGATACTAACAAAAAATGGAATAATTATAATTGAGAATTTTCTCAAATTATAAAATTCAAAAATAGAGGAAAATATGATTCGAAATGCAATATATGAAATAGTAAATAAACAAAACCTTACAATAGACCAAACAAAAGCTGTTATGAATGAAATAATGGACGGTAAAGCAACGGATTCTCAAATTGCATCATTTATTACATCTTTAAGACTTAAAGGGGAAACGATTGAAGAAATAACAGCCTGCGCAATGGTGATGAGAGAAAAATGTCAAAAATTAAACCCAAAATTTGATGTGCTTGATATTGTCGGTACAGGCGGTGATGAGCTTGCCACGTTTAATATTTCATCAATTTCATCGTTTATAATTGCTGCTGCAGGCGTTCCTGTTGCAAAACACGGTAACAGAAGCGTGTCCAGTAAGTGTGGCAGCGCAGATTTATTGGAGGCTCTTGGTATAGACATAATGCTTACGCCTAAGCAATGCGAAATAGTATTAGAAAAAATAGGAATGTGTTTTTTAATGGCTCAAACGTTTCATTCATCAATGAAATATGTGTCAAAAGTACGAAAAGAGCTTGGGATAAGAACAATATTTAATATTTTGGGTCCTTTGGCAAACCCCGCTAAAGCAAAATATGAGCTTATAGGTGTTTACGATGAAAATCTTGTAGAGCCTATGGCAAATGTGCTTGCAAATCTTGGCGTAAAAAGAGCAATGGTGGTACACGGACATGACGGTCTTGATGAAGTAACGTTATCCGACACCACAACAATTTGCGAAGTAAATAACGAGAAATTAAACAGTTTCTTTATTACGCCTGAACAATTTGGATTCAAAAGATGCAAATTGTCAGAACTTGTAGGTGGTACGCCTCAAGAAAATAAAGAGATAGCTTTAAATATTTTAAATGGTGAGCTTGGAGCAAAGAGAGATACCGTTGTTTTAAATTCTGCTGTTTGTCTGTATATGTTTTATGATAATGTAACACTAAAAGAATGTATAATCATGGCGCAGAAAATGATAGATACAAAAAAAGCGTTAAACAAGCTTCACGAATTTGTAAAAGTGTCAAACAGTTTCAATGAATAATGTCACGTTGTCGCGCCATTTGTTTGTCATTTCGGACTTTGCCCGGAATCCATCTTGAACATTATCGGAGATAAGTACATGATTTTAGACAAAATAGTTGCTGCTACAAGAAGAAGAGTAGATGAAGAAAAAAGTAAAAAATCTTTTGACGTAATAAAGAAAGAAGCATTGGCTGCAATAGGTAAATTGTCTTATAAATTTGAAGAATCGCTGTTAAAACCAGATATAAATTTTATTTGCGAAATAAAAAAAGCCTCTCCGTCAAAAGGAGTAATTTCAAATAGTTTTGATTACAAACAAATTGCTTTAGAGTATCAGAAAGCCGGAGCTTCAGCGATTTCAGTTCTTACTGAGCCTGATTTTTTTCTTGGAAGCAAAGATTATCTTCAGGAGATAAAAAATCTTGTAAGTATTCCTGTTTTGCGTAAGGATTTTATAATAGATTCTTATCAAATATATGAATCTAAAATTATAGGAGCAGACGCAATTCTTTTAATATGTTCTATTTTAAAGAGAGAAATTTTAAAAGATTTTTTTGAAACAGCAAGTGAAATTGGAATGTCCTGTCTTGTTGAAGCTCATGATGAAAAAGAAATTGAAATGGCGTTAGATATAGGAGCAAAAATAATAGGAGTAAATAACAGAAATCTTAGAGATTTTGAAGTGGACTTCAATAACAGTATGAAACTTCGTAAACTTGTTCCTAGTGATAAAATTTTTGTTTCGGAAAGTGGAATCAAAACAAAAGAAGATATTGATATTTTGAGAACAAACAACGTTAATGCGATATTGATAGGAGAAGAATTAATGAAGAGTAAAAATATTTCATTAAAAATTAAAGAGCTGAAATATCCAGAAAGACTGGACTTTTCAAGGCAAAGTTTTTCAGAGAGCTGAGGTGTTGGTAGCGCTTATTGTCTTTGCTGTCATTACGGACTTGACATAGAATCTATGTTCTTGTTTAAATAAGAGAAAAAATGTCAAAAATAAAAATATGTGGACTTAAAAGATTAGAAGATATAAATTTTGTAAATGTTGCTAAGCCAGACTATGTAGGCTTTGTTTTCGCCGGTATGAAAAGAAAAATAGATTTTAATACGGCCGCAAAATTTAAATCTTTGCTCGATAGCAATATACAGGTTGTTGGAGTTTTTGTAAATGAGCCACTTGATAATATAGCAGGTTTGTGCGAAGATAAAATTATCGATTTAGTTCAACCTCACGGCGATGAAGACGAATTTTATATATCTAAATTAAAGGAAAAAGTAAAACAGTCAATTATAAAAGTTGTCAGAGTTAAAGAAAAGATATGCGATATTAACACAAAAGCTGATTTTATTCTTTTCGATGCCAGCAGCAATTTTGAATATGGAGGCGGTGGGAAAGTTTTCGATTGGAATTTAATTAAAGAATATAAAAAGCCATTTTTCATTGCGGGCGGTTTAAACAAAGACAATATAAAAAAAGCATTGACAGAACTAAAGCCTTACTGTGTGGACTTAAGTAGCGGAGTTGAAACTAACGGGGTGAAAGATTTAAAGAAAATAAAAGAAGTAATAGAAATTATTAGAAAACAGTCCGATATTAAATAGGAGATAATATGTCAAAAGGGAAATTTGGAATACACGGAGGGCAATATATTCCAGAAACGCTTATGAATGCCATAAATGAATTGGAAACAGCTTATAATAATTTTAAAAACGACGAACATTTTAATAAAGAGTTTACATTTTTGCTTAATGAATATGCAGGCAGACCCTCTAGATTATATTATGCTAAAAATGCTACTGAAAAACTTGGCGGAGCAAAAATATATTTAAAAAGAGAAGATTTAAATCATACTGGATCTCACAAGATAAATAATGTTTTAGGGCAGATTCTTCTCGCAAAAAAAATGGGCAAAACAAGAGTTATAGCAGAGACAGGCGCGGGGCAGCATGGAGTTGCTGTTGCCACTGCCTCTGCATTGTTTGGTATGAAATGCGAGATTTTTATGGGAGAAGAGGATACTAAGCGGCAGTCTTTAAATGTTTTTAGAATGCGTCTGCTTGGAGCAAAAGTTTATGCTGTAAAAAACGGAACTAAAACTTTAAAAGATGCGATAAGCGAAACAATGAGAGAGTGGAGCAGAAGAATTGACGATACATTTTATGTTTTAGGTTCAGCCACGGGTCCTTATCCTTATCCTCAAATTGTGAGAGATTTTCAAAGCGTTATAAGTAAAGAAATAAAAGAACAGTTGTTTGAAAAAGAATCTAAATTACCGTCTGCCGTTATTGCGTGTGTCGGCGGTGGATCGAACGCAATAGGAGCATTTTATAATTTTATAAACGATAAAGATGTTAAACTTATAGGATGTGAAGCCGCAGGTAAAGGCATTGATACTTTAGAAACTGCGGCAACCATTGCAAAAGGCAAACTCGGAATACTCCACGGAATGAAATCATATTTTTGCCAGACAGACGATGGACAAATTTCTCCTGTATATTCAATTTCAGCTGGTCTTGATTATCCTGGTATAGGACCTGAACATGCATATTTGCATGATACTAAAAGAGCGCAATATATTCCTGTTACTGATGATGAAGCTATCGAGGCATTTGAGTTTTTATCTAAAACCGAAGGAATTATTCCTGCGATGGAATCATCGCATGCAATATATCATGCAATGAAAATTGCGCCTAGAATGAAGAAAGAAGAGATATTGGTTGTTTGTATTTCAGGTAGGGGTGATAAAGATGTCGCGATGATTGCCAAGCATAGAGGAGTAAATACAAATGAATAAAATAACGGAAATATTTAAAAATAACAAAGCTCTCATAATATACCTTACTGCTGGGGATTCATCAATTGATAAAACAGAAGAGCAAATTTTAACAATAGCAAAGAACGGCGCAGATTTAATAGAAATAGGCATTCCTTTTTCAGATCCTGTGGCAGATGGCAAAATAATTCGGGATGCTATGGCAAGAGCGCTATCGAAAAATATAAAACTGGATGATATTTTTAATATGGTAAAAAATGTTAGAAAAAAATCTGATATTCCATTGGTCTTTATGACGTACTTAAATCCGCTCTTGTTTTACGGATATGAAAGATTTTTTAAAAGATGTAGTGAGATAGGGATAAACGGTTTAATTATTCCAGATATGCCTCTTGAAGAACAGGATGAAGTTAAATCTTTTGCTGATGAATATAACATAACAATAATTACGCTTATAGCCCCGACATCTAAAGAGAGAATAAGTGTTTTGGCAAGGCAGGCCAAAGGATTTATATATCTTATTTCGTCGCTTGGTGTCACAGGCGTAAGAAATAATATAACTACAAATCTTGGCGCTGTTATATCTGAGATAAGGAAAGTTACAGATATTCCTGTAGCTGTAGGTTTTGGTATTTCTACCGCAGAGCAAGCGTGTGAAATAATAAAATATGCTGACGGTGTAATAATAGGTAGCGCTACTGTAAAAATAATAGCGGAAAATAAAAAAAATACTGTTCTGAAACTTGCGGAGTATATTGCTGAAATAAAAAGAGGCATGACTAGTTAATCATTGAAAATTCAGAGCAAAAATATAAAAATTTATACGATTTAATACTCGAAAAAGAGATATAGCGATTTATTTCCCCCATTTTCCCCCCCAAGATTTAAAATTTAAACTTATATTTCTTAAATAAGGGGTGTGTATGGGAAAGCATATATCATAATCTTAAAGCGATGCTTGGCATCGTTGGTCAGGAAAGGCTTACCGAACTTGCCAAAGACTTAAAGTTTCAGGAGAACAATTGTTACAACTTGATTCATTTACGACAAAAGAAACAAAGAGCTTGAAAAATTTTTCTATGACTAATCCTTGCATTAAAATTGCTAATAAAGCGAATGGTGTTAGCAGACTTCATACCACAGTTGCAAGAGATATGTGGCAAGAAATATAAATGGATATAAAAATATGAGTTTTGATTTTTTGATTTTTGATTTGGACGGTACGCTTGTAAATTCTCAGGAAGATTTAACGTTTTCAGTTAATTGTGTTAGGAAGGATTACGGTTTTGAAGAACTTTCAGTTGAACAGGTGCGTTCTTATTTAGGCAGTGGCATGAATGCTCTTATGAGGAAGACTGTCCCTGATATTTCGAGTGTATCTTTACAAGAGATAGTTGAAAAGTTTAAATTTTATTACGGTCAGCATTTAACTGACAAAACTGTTTTGTTTGAAGGTGTTGAAGAAATGTTGAGAGCTTTAAAGAGTAAAAAGAAAGCAATTCTATCTAATAAAGCTGAAAAATTTTCGTGTGAAATTTTAAAAAGACTTAATATTTTTGATTATTTTATCAAAGTGTGGGGTGGAGATAGCATAGACGTCAAAAAGCCTGATCCAAGAACCGTTTTAGATTTGATAAAATTGACGAAGTCGGATATTTCTAAAACAGTTATGATAGGCGACAGTGCAAATGATTTCTTAGTTGCTAAGTCTGCTGGGATACCGTCGATAGCTGTGCTGTATGGGTTTTCCGATAAGCATCAGATAAAGCAACACAACCCCGATTTTGTAGTCGAAACAGCTCGAGATATTGTTGATATAGTTTAATCAGAATCTTATTGCAAAAGGAACCGCTGATGATAATCATTCTTCATCAGCGGTTCTCGTTTGAATGGATTCTTTGCTGAGCGAACTGGGTCGCGAACTACTTATTTGAAAGTTGCAGTTTTTTCGATGTCGTTTTTTTTCTTGTTAAAAAATTCTTCTTTATTTTGCGTGCTTTAGTTTGATCATTTTTACTTATAAAATAGTCAACTTTGTCGTCTATGTATTTCTTTCTGTCAGCTTCAATGGAGGCAAGCTCTTTTTCGATGTTGGCTATTTTCTCTTGTTTTTTCGCAATGAGAGCTTTTTTAAAAGCTACGTCTTTGTTAAGGTTAGAGTCAACTAAGTTCCTAATGTCTTTTTTTACAGCATCTTTTTCCGCGCCTGTAGTAACATTGTACTTTTCAATAAGTTTGTTGAGGTTTGCAGTAAACTCGAACTTATCTTTTTCCGTTGAACAACAACAACGTTGACAGTTTGCAGTAGACTCGATCTTATCTTTTTCCGTTACGCCCATCTTTGAATCCGCACAACAGTGATTACCTGCAAAGGACATTATCGGACTAAAACAACAAAAAAAGAACAACCCACAAACAAACAACACCATTTTCTTTACCATGTAGCCTCCCTTAAATCATAACTACTACTACAAAACTTGGACTATAGAAAGATTTCTTAGCTGTAGCGTAGAAAATTCTATTCCTGCTTCAGAAAAAAGTTCTTTAAAAGTGGCATCTGGGTATTCAATATTCATAACAACTTTTTTTATACCCGCGTTTACTACCATTTTTGCACACAGCACGCACGGAGAATGAGTACAGTAAAGTGTGGAATCTTTAATGTTCATGCCGTTGTACCCGCCTTGTATAATTGCATTTTGCTCAGCGTGAATTGCTCTACAGATTTCATGTTTTTGTCCTGAAGGAATATTTAATGTATTGCGTAAACAGCCTAAAACTAGACAATCTTTAGTTCCTGAAGCTGCTCCATTATATCCGGTGGTTAGAATTCTTTTATCCCGCACAACAACGGCTCCAACATGACGACGTACACACGTAGATCTTTCAGCCACCAGCCACGAGAGTTTCATAAAGTATTCGTCCCAAGGCGGACGATTGTGAATTGTGGTTTTCTCTTTACCCATACCGGATATTTAACTAAAAAAGCAATATTGTGTCAATATACTTTTTTTTGTAGAATGACCGTTGCCTGTACTTGTCATCGTGTAAACATTGGGAGATTATATGAATTTTCAGGAAATTATTATGACTTTGCAGAAGTTTTGGGCAAAACAAGGCTGTCTTGTGTGGCAACCTTATGACTTAGAGAAAGGAGCTGGAACATTTAATCCTGCTACATTTTTGCGTTCTTTGGGATCAAAATCGTGGAACGTTGTTTATGTTGAAACTTCAAGAAGACCAACTGATGGTAGATATGGAGAAAATCCAAATAGATTGCAACGTTACTATCAGGTTCAGGTTGTTATGAAGCCTGCGCCAAAAAATATACAACAGATTTATTTAGAAAGTTTGAAAACAGTAGGTCTTGATCCTAAAAAACACGATATAAGATTTGTTGAAGATGATTGGGAATCTCCTACGCTTGGCGCTTGGGGGCTTGGCTGGGAAGTGTGGATTGACGGTATGGAAGCTACGCAGTTTACATATTTTCAACAGGTTGGAGGTGTTCAGCTAAATCCTATTTCAGTTGAAATTACGTACGGCGCAGAAAGACTTGCGATGTACGTGCAGAAGAAAAACAGCGTTTATGATTTACAATGGAATGACGAAGTGACATACGGAGACGTTCATCTTGAAGATGAAAAACAATGGTCTTATTATAATTTTGAAAAAGTCGATGTTGACATGTTAAAGCAACACTTTATTGATTGGGAAAGTGAGGCAAGAAAACTTGCAGAACAACATCTGCCTCTTCCCGCTTATGATGCTGTAGTGAAATGTTCCCATTTATTTAATTTGCTTGATGCAAGAGGAGCGATTTCTGTCTCTGAAAGAGTGGGATATGTTTTAAGAGTTCGTACTATTGCCAAAATTGTTGCAGAAGAGTATTTAAATATTAAATATTGATAAATTGTCGTCATAGGCAACAATGCAAGAACTCCTACACAGGCTTCCTCAAATTTTATAACCAACAAAGAACAAGGAGACTGGGCCGAAAAGCTTATCATAAACGCAATTAATACAACTTCAAAAAATTATGTAGCCGTTAAATACGGAAAATCAGATGATTTAGTCGCAGGCGAAGATTGGTTTGATAAGTTTTTCCAAGAGTTTCAAAATGAACTTGATACAATAGGGAAAAGACCAGATATTTTAATTTTTAATAAAAAGAATTTTAATTTTATGTAATAAAGCAAAAAACAACGTGAGAGAATACAATGATGATTATTTCATTAGAGAAATAGATAAAATTTTGAACAGAAATTTTATGATTTAAAGACGCAAAAATATTCACCGAGATTAAAGATTTTTATATAGAAGAATGGAATAAAATAAGAGATATTATTAAATTTAAAAATCATGGAGGCAAATAAATGGGCAGGAAAAATATGTTTGAAATATTGGCAGATAACTATAACGCTGGTACGGCATTGAAAAGAATTGCGATTTTATTCCATAGTAAGCTTTTTATTGGGAGCTACGACTGTTATGTCAATGCTACAATAGAAGAAATTGTTGATAAATATAATACATTTGGCAATTGGAAATCACGAAATACTTATTTGGATTGCAGAGATATGCGAAACACTCTTGGGTTGGCAGAATGTCCTCCTGAAGAAGCAGACGCTCTCCTAATTTTAAAATATCTTGAATATTACATAAACATATGTGCTTTAGCGAAGCGTGCAAATTGTAACTCTGAATACCAAAGAAGCGAAAAATTTGGTATGTTAATGGTCGACATCAGAAAGTTGATTGATTATTTAAATTATGAGGAACGACGCATTGAAAGTAAAGATAAAATACTCGTTATTCCTAAAAATCCTGCAGGGACTGCGGTGGCTGAAATATCGTCGCCACAGACCGGCGTTGCTATATTAAAATACCATCATCATTTATTAAAGGGTGATGTTATTGAAAAGAGAAAACTTTTACAAACAATTGCAATCGAATATGAACAAGTATTGAAGTCGAAGTCATGTGAACCAAAGGCAATTTTTGTCAATACAAATGCCTTGCTAAATAACCTTTCTATTAGACACGGCAACAAAGATAATCAAAAAAATATTGCTCAGTTTAGAGATGGCGAACTTGAAACTTGGTACGACGAATTATATCAGATGCTTTTGCTTTGTGTTCTCTTAAATGATAATTCTGCCCGTATGAAAAAAATTGATGACTTATTAAAGTCTATAAAAAAATAGCAATGTGTGACGAGAGTCAAAGAAGAAACGTATGAGGCGATGATTAAGATACTGAGGAGCGCAAGCCGAGCAAAAGGAACGGGCACAGAAAAGCAAGGTAAGGATACAAAAATGATTGATGAAAATATGAAAAATGCTTTACTTGAAATAGGCTCTGAAGAGCTTCCATGTTCATATATCGAACCTGCTTTAAAACAAATAGAGAATCTTGCCATGAAAGCTTTTAACTCTTTTGGATTAAAGTATGAAGCGATTAAAACTTACGCTACGCCCAGGAGACTTGTATTAATTGTTGAAAATCTTGCTGGAAAAAGTGAAGACACAGTGGAAGAAATTTTGGGTCCGTCTTTAAAAGTTGCAAAAGATATTCATGGAAATTATACACAGGCTGCAGTAGGTTTTGCTGCAAAAAACGAAGAGCCTCCTGAAAAACTTGTTGTAAAAACTACAGAAAGAGGCGAGTATCTTTCTTTTATTAAAAAAACTAAAGGTGAAAAGACAGAAAAACTTTTAGCCATTATTTTCTCTGATATAATAAAAAACATATCCTTCCCCAAAACAATGGTTTGGGAACCGAGCGGATTTAAATTTGCAAGACCTATAAGAAGTATAGTAGCTCTTTACGGTAAAAAAATTATTAAATTTAAAATTGCAGATGTTGCTTCGTCAAATTGGACAATAGGGTTGCATACCTACGATGGTAGTAAAATAAAAATAGATTCTCCAGAAAATTATCTTGTCACAATGAAAAACAAGTCTGTCATTGTTAATCAACAAGAAAGACGCAAAGAAATGAAAAAATCAATTGACTCTATTGTTGCAAGTGTTGGTAGCGTAATAAATGACGATGATCTTGTTGATGAAGTAAATTATCTTGTTGAATATCCTTCGGCAGTTCTTTGTACTTTTGATAAAAAATATCTTGATTTGCCTGTGGAAGTGCTTACTGTGTGTATGAAAAAAAGCCAGAAATGTTTCGCTGTAAATGGTAAAGATGGTAGTTTTTCTAATTATTTCATAGGTATCAAAAACGGTGTATCAGCTTATCAAGAAATTGCAAAAGAGGGTTACGAAAAAGTTGTTACAGCAAGACTTGCTGACGCAGAATTCTTTTATCGTAATGATTTAAAAAATGGACTTGGCGCTAATGTTGAAAAATTAAAAGGAGTTATTTTTCATAAAGAAATCGGGACAGTTTATGAAAAAGTTGAACGTATTAAACAAATAGCAAATCTTTTTAATAAAGAATTTGATATGCAAATTGATGACGCAATTCTTGAAAAAGCAATAATGTTTTCAAAAGCTGATTTGGTAAGTGAAATGGTTTTTGAATATCCCGAGCTGCAAGGCATAGTAGGTAAAATTTATGCTTTAAAGTTGGGTGAAAAGTCTGACGTGGCTTTATCATCGGAGCAACACTACTGGCCGTTAAGCGCTTCCGGTCAACTTCCTTCAAACAGCGTAGCGACGTTGATATCTATGTCCGACAAAATAGACACTCTGGTTGCAAATTTTTCGATAGGTCTTGAACCTTCAGGTTCTGCAGATCCCTACGGACTAAGAAGAGCTGGTATAGGTTTTATAAGAATGGTAATGGAAAACTTTCCAAATCAAAATTTGGGCAATGTAATTGAAAAAGTTTTTGAGTTTTTACCAGAAAAAGTGAAAAACAATCCTAAGGCAAAAAATGCTTGCGATAAACTTATTAATTTTTTTTGGCAAAGAATAGATAATATTCTTGAATTGAAAGGCTACAATTCTTTTGAGGTTAAGGCTGTTACAGAGGGTAATAAGCTAAATGCGCTTGGTTCTTTACACCTTAAACTCGTATCTTTACAAAATGCAAAACAAAAAGGTGATTTTGGATATATAGTAACTGTATTTAAGAGAATAGGTAATATAATAAGTCAGGCAAAGAAACAAAATATAAATATTTCAGAAACGTTAAATGAGACCTTGTTTATCGAAGGCGCTGAAAAGGCTCTTTATGTTTCTTCAAAAGAAGCAAGAACAGCAATAGAAAATTATATGCAAAAAAATGAATATGATAAAGTTTTTGATAAAGTGTTGGAACTTAAACCAACAATTGATAATTTCTTTGAAAAAGTCATGGTTATGTCAGAGAATGAAACTGTTAAAATAAACAGGATAGCGCTTCTAAATTATATAAATAATATATTTGCCAGTTTTATAGATTTTTCAGCTTTGCAATAATAATTTTCTTGTCGCTCTTACTACCATTTACACTTGATTGACAAGTCTACCTGTATATTGTAGCATGATCGGCACCACAACCTGTAGTTTACTTGTGTTCTTGATGTACAATAAACAAAAACGAGAGAAAACTAGTGAAATGTCCTTTTTGCGGCAGTATCCATGATCGGGTTCTTGACTCGCGTTCTGTTGAGAATGCTTCCGCGGTAAGAAGACGCAGGGAGTGTTTTGGATGTAGAAAAAGATATACTACCTTTGAAAGACCTGAAGAAATGCTTCTTATGGTTGTTAAAGCGGACAATAAGAGAGAACCTTTTGACAGAAAAAAAATTTGGAATGGCATAGATAGAGCCTGTAGGAAACGTCCTATTTCAGCTGAAACTATGAACAAAATGGTCAGCGAGATAGAAAATGAAGTTATGAGTGAATATATTATGGAAGTTCCCTCAAGCATTATAGGCGGGAAAATTTTAGAAAAGTTTTGGAATATTGATTTGGTTGCATATATAAGATTTGCATCAGTTTATAGAAAATTTGGCGACATAGACGCTTTTATGAAAGAATTAAAGAAGTTAAAAAAAGAGCATATTAAGAGACAAAAGAATAAAAAAATTTATAGCCCTATATCAACATAGAGTTACTTGACTATAAGTATGTTTTTAGTTGTGAGGCAATGTCGATGTTACAGAATAAAGTAAAAAAATTGTTTTTAGAGAGCAAAGTTCATTTGGAGAAAAATGCGTTAACTGTACTCCAAAAACGGTATTTAAAGAAGGATGAAAGAGGGAATGTTATTGAAACCCCTGAGGATTTATTTTACAGGGTTGCAGAAAATATTGCTCAGGCAGATAAAACCTATGATAAAAATGCGGATATAAACGCTTTAACAAAAGAGTTTTACTTGGCAATGTCTTCTTTAGATTTTTTACCCAATTCGCCAACTTTGATGAATGCAGGCAGGCATTTACAGCAGCTTTCCGCGTGTTTTGTTCTACCTATAGATGATTCTATGGATTCAATTTTTGAAACTTTGAAAAATACGGCTCTCATACATAAGTCCGGAGGAGGGACAGGCTTCTCGTTTTCTAGACTTCGCCCAAGCAAAGATATAGTAAAAACAACGTTCGGTGTTTCCTCCGGTCCTGTGTCGTTTATGCAGGTTTTTAATTCCGCTACTGAAGCTATAAAACAAGGCGGTACAAGACGCGGCGCAAATATGGGAATGTTAAGAGTTGATCATCCTGATATTTTAGAATTTATAGTTTGTAAAGATAAAAATGACAGTCTGAATAATTTTAACATATCTGTTGCTGTTACAAAAAAATTTATGGACGCCTTAGAAAATAATGAAGATTATAATCTCTATAATCCTAGAAATGGCAAAGTTGTAGGTAAATTAAGTGCAAAAGCGGTTTTTGATAAGATAATCGAGCAAGCATGGAAAAATGGGGAACCCGGAATAGTTTTTATCGATAGAATGAACGACAAAAATCCTACTCCTGAAATATGCGCAATAGAATCTACAAATCCATGTGGAGAGCAGCCTCTTCTTCCTTATGAATCTTGTAATTTAGGGTCAATCAATTTAGGACATTTTGTAAAATACAGCGATGTTGATTGGGAAAATTTGGGAAAGACAGTAAAAACTGCCGTTCATTTTCTTGATAACGTCATAGATATGAATAATTATCCTATAAAGAAAATAGGCGAGATTACGCGTTCTAACAGAAAAATCGGACTTGGCATAATGGGCTGGGCGGATTTGCTGTTATCTTTAAAAATATCTTATGGCTCTGAAAAATCTTTGACACTTGCAGAAAAACTTATGAGTTTTATTCAATCCAAATCTCGAAAAGCCTCGGAAGAACTTGCAGTGATTAGAGGAGCTTTTCCAAACTTCAAAAAAAGTATATACGCGAATGGAAAACAGGTAAGAAATGCAACCACGACAACGATTGCTCCAACTGGTACAATTGGGATAATAGCTTCAGCCTCAGGCGGAATAGAACCTATTTTTGCTCTTGTCTATAAGAGATCTCAGTGTCTTGACAATGAAGAAATGTATGAAGTTAATCCTTATTTTGAAAGACTTGCAAAAGAAAAAGGCTTTTATTCGCCTAAACTTATGGATAAAATAGCAGAAAAGGGAAGTATTCGCGCGATTAAAGAAATTCCTATAGAAATAAGAAAAATATTTGTAACTTCGCACGACATTACTCCTGAAGAACATGTAAAAACGCAGGCGGCTTTTCAGAAATTTACAGATAATGCTGTTTCAAAAACCGTAAATTTTTCAAATTCG
Organism: Candidatus Endomicrobiellum pyrsonymphae; assembly: GCF_020328025.1. NCBI lineage: Bacteria > Pseudomonadati > Elusimicrobiota > Endomicrobiia > Endomicrobiales > Endomicrobiaceae > Candidatus Endomicrobiellum > Candidatus Endomicrobiellum pyrsonymphae. The sequence goes on from NZ_JAIXMZ010000009.1 coordinate 27,183, forward strand.
GCAACTAAAGAAGACGTTAAAAAAGTTTATATGCTTTCTTATAAAATGGGTTGCAAAGGCGTGACAGTGTATCGCGATGGTAGCAGAGATCTTCAGGTTTTAAATCTTGTAAATAAAAAAGAAGAATTTGCTCAAATTAGAGAGGCAAAACCAAGAACGCGTCCGATAAAAACAACGGGATTTACTTTGCTTGTGCATACGGGTTGCGGTAAAATGTACGTTACTGTAAATGAAGACGACAGAGGCGCATGCGAGGTGTTTACACAGCTTGGAAAGTCCGGCGGATGTACTTCGTCGCAGGCAGAAGCTGTAGGTCGTTTAATCTCTTTGGCTTTGCGTTCAGGAATTAATCAAGATTTGATTATAACTCAGTTAAAAGGCATAAGATGTCCATCGCCTATTCTTGCCGAAGGCGGAGCAATTTTATCATGCGCAGACGCTGTGGCTAAAGCTTTAGAGGCATACAACAGAGAAAAAATGTTGCCCGGACTTTTTGAACAAAAACAGTCTTATGAGCGACAATATCCGGAAAAACAATATACTTTTGGTCCCGATGCTAATTTGGCAGGAGCATGCCCTCAGTGTCCTGAGTGCGGAGAAATGCTGACTTTTGCGGAAGCTTGCGTTGTTTGTCGCGGTTGCGGTTATTCTAGGTGTTTTTAGTTTATTGATGATTTTATCTCAAATGGTTGAAAATAAATGATTAACGATGACGATTTTCAAATGAACTTGTTAAGATGTATAAATGATTTTCGTTCTGTTTTAGAAACTTCAGACGGCGATTGGACAGTTAAAGGTTTTATTGATGTTGCTAAAAATATATATACCATTTCTGTCAAGAGAGATATAGATATATGTTAAACTTTACAAATATATTTCAAATATCAGAAGTAATCAAAGATGTTAAATCCATGGAGAAATCCATCGCTATTTTAGGAGATAGTATTGAAACATTGAAATTATTTCCAAATAAAAGCATAGATTTAGTCTTTGCTGACCCACCGTATAATATTGGCAAAAATTTTGGTAATAACAAGGACAAATGGGATACAATAGATAGTTATATAAATTGGTGTAAAATATGGATAGACGAATGTATGCGTGTTTTAAAGGATACGGGAACTATGTATTTTATGACTGCAACGCAATACATGTCGTTTGTTGATGTTTATATATCACAAAAATACAATGTACTGTCTAGAATTATTTGGTCTTATGATAGTTCTGGCGTTCAATCTAAATATATATACGGCTCTTTGTATGAGCCTATTTTGATGTTGAACAAATATAGCAAGTCATCATATACGTTTAATTATGAAGATATACTGGTGGAAGCGAAGACCGGAGCGCAAAGACAACTTATAGATTACAGAAAAGATCCTCCGCAACCTTATAATACGCAAAAAGTTCCTGGAAATGTGTGGAATTTTAATAGGGTTAGATTTCGCATGGAAGAATATGAAAATCATCCAACGCAAAAACCAGAAGCGTTATTAGAACGTATTATAAAAGCATCCAGTAATCCCGGCGATGTAGTCTTAGACCCATTTAGCGGTAGTTTTACAACGTCGGCAGTAGCGCTAAAATTGCAAAGACTGTCAATAGGCATTGAATTGAATCCAGAATATTTTAAGTTGGGACTTAGAAGAGTCGGTATTTGCGACGAATATCAGGGAGAGTTTCTACATAAAATCAAAGAACGCAAGACAACAAGCCGTTCTAAGCAATCATCATATGACCTGGGGTTATCGTTACATGAAAGACTTTATTAAAACCATATTAGAGAATCATTTTGGCAAGGAAGCGCAGGATATTTACAACAATAGTTATTTGATAAGATATCTTGATTCTAAGACGGGCGCGATATATGGCGATTCTAAAACTCGCAGGAGTTTAGCTAGCATTTATGCCATATACTCAATATTATCTTTTTATATCAAAGATTTTTATAATAATCCTAAGGCGTATAAGCAATTTGAAGGATATGACTATACAAGACTTTTTGTGTTTTG
>NZ_JAIXMZ010000105.1:0-1908 GCF_020328025.1 Candidatus Endomicrobiellum pyrsonymphae
AATAATCCTAAGGCGTATTATCAAAGATTTTTATAATAATCCTAAGGCGTATAAGCAATTTGAAGGATATGACTATACAAGACTTTTTGTGTTTTGTCGCGGATTGTATGGTGGTGAGAAATTGCAGAATCACGCATTAAACAATCGTGTAAATGGGGAGTTTGAAAACAAGTTCCGCGCCATAGGCAAAAATTTAATCATTATTAATGATGGGAAATATGCGTTACATATAGATTTTCTATATGTAGGTGATGTTGATATATCAAAAAGCGTATTTGATATCATTGGCGAATATATTCGACTGTTACAACAAAAAGACAGTCAGCTAAGTTTTGATATTGAAGAATTGAGAAAATTAAGGAACGTGAAGCGCAGACAAGACAAAATACATGACATGTTGAATGAAAAATCAGAAGCTCGTGTTTTTGAGATTATTTCGTATGTTATATTGAAAACTTATTATAAGAATACGAAGGTTTATATAGGTTTTGATAGGCAGAATTTAGAAGAAAAATATCTTCAACTTTTTAAAACTGGCAGAACAAATGCTAACGATGGTGGGATAGATTTTGTTATGAGACCTTTAGGCAGGTTTTTTCAAGTTACAGAAGTGAACGCCTATGATAAATATCTAATGGATATAGATAAAGTTTTACATTTTCCCATAACTTTTGTCATTAAAACTGATAAAGATAAGTCTATTATACAGAAAGAAGTTAACGATTATATTGAAAACAGGTCTGGTGGGATGAAAATTATAAAAGACAGCTATAGAGAGGCTATAGAAGAAATCGTTACTATTAAAGATTTAAGGAAATGGCTATATGAATTATCTGATAATGATATGGATTCCTTGTTAAAAGATTTGGAAATTTACTATAAATTGGAGATGAATTTTATTTAAGAGATAATTCAGTATTTGAAGTATAGGAATATTAAAAATGTATAGTAATTTGGCTCAAGAATTATTTAATAATTTGCCAATATGTAATCGTGGAAATTTCCCTTCAACGAGATATCAAGGCAGTAAAAATAAAATAGTTAAATGGATAGATTATTGGACAAAGGATTTAAAGTTTAATTCAGTTATAGATGCTTTTGGAGGAACAGGTTGCGTTGGATATATGTTTAAAAATCGTAGGAAGCAGGTTTTTTACAACGATATATTAAAGTTTAATTATTACATAGGACTTGCATTAATTGAGAATTCAAGCACTTTATTAGATGTTAACGATATTGATTCTATTTTGACGAAACACAAGAATATTGATTATCCTGATTTTGTAACGCGGAATTTTCAAGATATATATTTTACAAATGATGAAAATAAATGGTTGGATTTTGTTATAACAAATATAAAATTAATTGATAATAAATACAAGCAAGCTTTGGCGTATTATGCTCTTTTTCAATCGTGTATTATAAAAAGACCCTATAATTTATTTCATAGAAAGAATCTTTACATAAGAAATGCAGATGTTAAAAGAAGTTTTGGCAATAAAACTACTTGGGACGCATCGTTTGATTTTTATTTTAAGAAGTTTGCTCGAGAGGGTAATAAAGCTGTATTTTCAAATGCTTGTAATAATGTTGTTAGTAATTCTGATGTATTTGATTTAAAAGTAAAAGCTGACTTAGTTTATATTGACACTCCCTATATTTCATCAAAAGGAACAGGTGTAAATTATATTGACTTTTATCATTTTTTGGAAGGAATAGTTTTGTATGATCAATGGGAAAATTTGATCGATGAAAAATCTCAACATAAGAAAATAAAAAATATGAAGAATGTATGGTGTAGAGCAAAAGATATACAAAATGCATTTGATATAATTTTTGAAAAATTCAAAGATTCGATTATAGTTCTTTCTTATAGAGATGACGGAATTCCTACGATTGATAATTTAA
>NZ_JAIXMZ010000067.1:0-6203 GCF_020328025.1 Candidatus Endomicrobiellum pyrsonymphae
TTCAGGCGACATATCTTTTACAAGTTCCGCATATATCGTTGCTTGGCTATTTATAAACTCGGTTTGCTCTACCGAACTGTATTCAGGCACATTAACATTGCCCATAGATGTGTTTTCATAATTATCAGCTTCTAATGGTCTGATAATTTAACTTCCCCCCTGTCCTTTTATGATTCTTACTGCTTATTTTAGCACTCACATCTAACGACTGCTTATTATAAAAAATAAATTGCTTTTTGTCAATACCACGCATCATATCATGTAGAATAACATCGAAACAGAGCAAAATATACCATTCTAATCACACAGAGGATTAGAATGAAATCTGATTCCTATACTCCTCCTGCTACTTTGGACAGAACGCTAATAGCCTTAACTAGAACTAACAAAAGAAAGTTCACTCATTCTACTCGACTCATTCTACTCGCTCAGGTCGTTATCTTAAAAATTCTATACCCATTATTTCTGATCACTCCATTCCTATCCTAAACAACAAGACTCTTGTTCTATTGATATTGTTGTCCACTGTGATGATAACGACTACGATGATTGTGGCTATTCTCTTAACTTCGCTGATTGTTTCTCTAACTGGACTTCTTCCTTTGTTTTCATCGGTAAATCTCAACAAAATACCTTCAAACAACATTATCCCTTCTATTCCTTTTTACATCTCTTCTTTAAACTCTGATAACGGTTCTGGATTTACCAATTTTATTCTCAGGTTCATAAAATCATTTCTTTGGCTACTAAGGTTAAATCTAACCTCAGCCTCTTAAAGCCTGTTTAATTTTCGATGCCTTTTTTAACGATTTGACAGGATTCTTACAACAAACCTGCAACTACCTTAAATTACCGAATAAAGATTAATCATTTCTATTGCGCTCATTGCCGCATCAGCCCCTTTATTGCCCACTTTAGTACCAGCTCGCTCGATAGCCTGCTCTATAGAATCTGTAGTCAATACGCCAAATATTACAGGAATTGAACCCTGCAACCCAACAGAAGCGATGCCTTTCGAAACTTCTGCGGAAACATAATCGAAATGAGGTGTAGCTCCTCTTATAACACAACCTAAACAAATTACTCCATCAACTTTCCCGTTTTCAACGATTTTTTTTGCAACTACAGGAATTTCAAAAGCCCCAGGTACCCAATAAACTGAAATATCGTCGTCAGCAACTCCATGCCTTTTAAGCATATCTTCTGCGCCACCAATCATTTTACTTGTTATAAACTCATTAAATCTTGACGCTACTACTGCAAATTTTTTTCCCTCTGCATTTAACTGTCCGCCAATAACTTTCATTTCCCCTCCTCATATAGTCGACTATAATATTCAAACTGTTTTTAAAAAATGTCCCATTTTATCTTTTTTGGTTTTTAAATATTTTTTATTGGACTTCGTAGGATTAATCTCAACTGGAACTCTTTTCGAAATTTTTAAGCCATAACCTTCAAGTCCTACTATTTTTTTGGGATTATTAGTCATAAGGTTGATACTTTTTATACCCAATTCTAACAGTATTTGCGCGCCTATTCCATAATCTCTTAAGTCAGGAGAGAAGCCTAATGCCATATTAGCCTCAACTGTATCCATGCCTTGTTCCTGCAAATGATAAGCCTTCAATTTATTTACAAGACCAATTCCTCTGCCTTCTTGATGCATATACAAAACTACGCCTTGTCCTGCTTTTTCTATAGCCTTTAAAGCAGTTTCAAGCTGATCGCCGCAATCGCATCTTAACGAGTGAAAAATGTCTCCGGTTTCGCACGAAGAATGAACTCTAACTAAAACATCTTTTTTATCTTTTACATCACCTTTTACAATCGCAAGATGAGAATCTTTTGCTACAATATCCTCAAACAACACAAGCTTAAATTCTCCAAATTTTGTTGGAAAAGCGACGCTTATAACTTCTTTAACAAAATTCTCAGTATGGCGTCTATAATTGACAAGCGCTTCCATTGTTATTATTTGTAATTTATGTCTTTTTGCAAACTTTATTAGATCAGGAGTTCTTGACATTGTGCCGTCATCGTTCATTATTTCACATATAACAGCGGCAGGATAAAGCTTTGCCATTTCTGCCAAATCTACTGCAGCTTCTGTGTGTCCTGTTCTAACCAAAACGCCCCCGTCATTAGAGCGAAGCGGAAATATGTGACCCGGTCTTGTAAAATCCTGAGCGCTTGCAGTTTTATCAACAAGTTTTTTAACAGTCATAGCCCTGTCGTAAGCTGACACGCCGGTCGTAGTGCCGATTTTATAATCCACGGACACAGTAAAAGAGCAACCTTTTTTTTCTGTAGGTTTCTCTACCATATTTTCTATTTTAAGCTCTTCAAGTCTTTTGTGTCTCATCGGCACACAAATCAAGCCTCTTGCATATTTTGTCATAAAGTTTATAATTTCGGGAGAAGTCTTTTCCGCGGCGCAAACTAAATCACCCTCGTTTTCTCTGCCAGGATCATCAACAACAACCACCATCTTTCCAGATTTAATATCTTTAATCGCTTTTTCTACTGATGCAAAATCTTTGTTTTGTTTGCGTGTATTTCTCATCTTAAATAAAACCATTTCCTTTCAACATTTCAAGCGAAATACCGTTAGTTTTTTTATCTGCAATTTTCTCTATATATTTAGCAAGAATATCTGTTTCAATGTTTACTTCATCGCCAATTTTTTTAAATTGCACAATTGTATTATTAAAAGTTTTAGGTATAACAAAAACTTCAAAACCTGAGCTTAATAAAGACGAAATTGTTAAACTTATTCCATCAATTGCCACAGAGCCTTTTTCAACACAATAAGACATTATGTTGTATTTACAAGAAAAAATAATTCTGTAAAAATTTTTAAGACTTTCTATTGTTTCTATTTTCGCAGTACCATCAATATGTCCGCTTACTATATGCCCTCCAAGACGAGAAGACAGGGTTAATGCACGTTCTAAATTAACATTTGAATTTTGCTTTAATTTTGAAAGCGTTGTAATTTTATCGGTATTTGGACTATAATCGGCAATAAAACTATTCTTATTTACAACAACAGCAGTTAAACACACACCGTTGACAGAAATACTATCGCCTTTTGAAATACCTTCAAGCTTTGTTTCAACTTCAATTCTTGAAGACGATATTTTTTTAACTATGCCTATGTCCTCAATTAACCCTGTAAACATTTTTACTATCTCCTTGATAAAAAGGCAACGACTAGATACTTTGCTACGCTCAAGTATAAAGACAAAGACATATATCGTTGTCTGAAAGCCCCAAGATTAAGACATTCGAAGGCTACGCTCAGTATGACGGCAAGGATGAGGGAACAATCAAAACAGCGATAATACATATATTTCGCTACAAAGCAGTTTTGTTAATTTGTCCTGTTATAATAAAATCATGACCAATTCTTTTGAATTGTACATTCTTTACACGCAATGATTCTGAAATTTTTTTAACGCCTGGACCACCAACTACAGAAATTGCATTTTTGCCGCCTATTATTTTTGGCGCAGTAAAAAAAAATATATCATCTACAGCCTTTGAAAACAAAGCTGATGCAATTATTTCACTTCCACCCTCTATTAAAATTCTTTTTATTGAAAAAGAATTTAATTTTTTTACTATCACATTAAAATCTTTCTTCGCAGCCATCATGTCAACAGGGGCTAAGATTATACCGTCTCGATTTAAATGTTTTGATACTTTCGTATTTTTTTCATCATAAATGATAATTGTGGGAGCGCTTAAATCAAATAAATGATGCGACCCTGGCAATTTTAATTGCGAATCTATAACAACTCTTACAGGATTTTTTAGATTTTTTGAATGCGTTGTAAGAAATGGATTATCTCTAAGAGCTGTATTTGCGCCAACAAGAATCGCGTCGTATTGAGATCTCATTTTATGCACTAATTTTCTAGATTTTTCTGATGTTATCCATTTTGAATCGTACTCGCAAGTCGCAATTTTACCATCTAATGACATTGCCGCTTTTATTGAAACTCTAGTTTTATTTTTCAAATGTCTCAAATAATCTTTAATCAAGACCTTCGCCTTTTTCTTTAACAATCCGCCATATACTTCAACACCATTTTCCTCTAATATTTTTTTGCTTCCTGAAACATTCTCATCTTTAACCGCGTAGAAAACTCTTTTAATACCTGCTCTAATAATTGAAATTGTGCAAGGAGGCTTTTTGCCATAACTATTACACGGTTCAAGCGTAACATATAAATCTGCATTTTTTGCATCTTTCCCGGCATCTATAAGCGTATTTATCTCCGCATGTTTGCCACCAAAACATTGATGCCAACCTTTACCTATAATTTTATCTTCTTTTACAACTACACACCCTACTAAGGGATTAGGATAAACTTTTCCTTCACCTTTTTTAGCAAGTTCTATTGCAATCTGCATATATTTAGTATTCATAAAAAAGAAAACCCCTAAAACGAAAATATTTTCGGGGCTTCCAATAAAAATCTATTGTATCTTCTCACATCCGGACTTGAGCGCTAGTACGCTATCACCGTCGGCATCCGATTTACACAGATTCAGTCCACATTTTTATTTTGCGGAGTCGCAGACTTAAAAGATTTCACTCTTTATCACTGCCGGTAAGGAATGAGGAAACACGTTCCCTTCACCTTCCCCGAAGAATTATATTCAGTCCATGTATTATATTTATTTTTTGACTGATATGTCAATCAATTAGTCAACGATTTTAACCGGCGTATCATATAAAATCTGTCTGTACTAAACATCTGTCTGTACTAAACAAGTGTAACGCTGTGTTTTTAGAATATTTTTCAAAAATATCTTCAAAGACAGTCAATTTCTTTAGATTATCATTTAAAACAACAACAATATCATCTTTTTTTTAATGGAATTTCTTGAGCAACCCGTTTAGGAACATCTATCAAAGGAAAAGAGTAGGAATATAACCGTACATTAAAACATAATCTTTGTGAAGATAGTCGCGTAAAATTGTAAAAAGCTGTATAAAATTAAGTCCAACAAATGTTGCAAGTGAAAACCCTAAGATTTAAATTGATATAATTAAATTGCTATAACTGAGGCAGAAAGATTTAACGATAGAAAGAAGACAAAAGAGAGTCTAGAGTCTGGACTACAAATAAAAGGGTTTAAAGAGTCTGCGCTATAAAAACGAGAGGGTATTAGGGTGATTAATTTCAAAAGAGTCGTAAGCGTTGTTGTAGTATTTGGTTTGTTATTGTGTTCATGTGGAGGTAACAAGGATAGTGGTGCACACACATAGATAAAAACTATGTTTTTGGCACAATTACATCAGGTTCCGCAGGAACCTGTGCCACTATGAGCGATACTATTGAAGTCAACAATGAGAACAAAAAGAACAGTATCTCATTCTCCGCCTTTTTGTGTTATATTGCTTTTTTTACTTTATTTGATTTAACACAAGAAGTACAAACATACCTGTGAGTTTTTTTGCCAGCTAGAATAATGTTTAAGCTCTGAAGATTAGGTCTAAAAAGTCTCTTTGAAGCTTTATTTGAATGACTGATTGTATTTCCTGATGTTGAACCCTTACCGCAAATTACGCATTTGTAAGACATTTTTTACACACCTCCGATAAACCCTGATACTCAGAGATTGTACATTATTTTACACCTTAGGTTCAACTGTGTGTAGAGTATTCACAAGTTCAAGTTGCTAATGCGACAGTAGTGGCAACAGGAACCAGACTAACATTGTAGAAGTTTTCTTACAAAAACTCAATGGCAATTAGTCCAGCACCTAAACGCGCCTGAAGTTTTCATATTTTCTTGTAAATTAGAAGGTTTGATGTAATACGAATATGGGCAACCATATTCAGGGTCTATTAAACTCTTAGAAGATTTAAATTGATATAATCGGATTGATATAATAGTGGCGGTTACATTTGCTGGCAGGAAGGTTTGAGGCAGGAAGATTTAAGGGTAGAAAGAAGACAAAGATCTTTGATTGAATTTTGATTTTATTTAATTGTATAATCTTTAAGATTGAAATGTTAAAAGTAAGTGATTAAATTTGTATAATGACAATAGTTATAATTGATTATTTAGAAGAGTACGAAAATAGAGTTTAGATTCTGAAGTACAAAGTAAGAAAAGTAAGAAGGATTTAAAGAGTCTAGACTACAAGAACGAAAGAGGTATTAGAGTGATTAATTTCAAGAATAT
>NZ_JAIXMZ010000067.1:6213-6441 GCF_020328025.1 Candidatus Endomicrobiellum pyrsonymphae
GGTAGTCGGTTTGAAAGGTGTGAACTTGACAGCGCCGGAAGCTGGTTTGAAATTGCTGGGAAAGATGAAGTAATATGTGTGAATAAGGGTGATACCTCGACTGTTAGATTTAAAAGCATGAAATATGGTGATAAGCTTCTTGAAGGCAAGGATTTACAATGTGCGCTTACGGGAGGAGGGAACAAGAATGGTGGGAGCGGAGTAAGCGGGTTAGGAAGGAATGTAGAG
>NZ_JAIXMZ010000068.1:0-6183 GCF_020328025.1 Candidatus Endomicrobiellum pyrsonymphae
GATAAAACAGCTCGAAGAAGCGGGCTGTGAAATTGTTCGAGTTTCTCTTCCTGATATGGAGTCAGCTTATAATGTCGGTAAAATAAAAAAGAATATCAAAATACCATTAGTGGCAGATATTCATTTTGATTACAGAATAGCTCTCGAAGCAATAAAACAAGGTATAGACAAACTAAGAATTAATCCGGGCAATATCGGCTCAAAAGATAAAGTTGAAATTTTGGTAAAAGAAGCAAAAAAAGCTCATATACCCATAAGAATTGGCATTAACGCAGGTTCTCTAAAAGAAATTCATAATTTTACTGATAGTGTATCGCGCGCAAAGGCTCTTGCAAATGCGGCGCTGGATCATGTAAAAATTTTAGAAAAACACAGTTTTAAAGATATAATTGTTTCTTTAAAAGCTTCAAATATTGATACAACAGTACAGGCGTATAAATTTTTTGCCACAAAAAGGAATTATCCGCTACATTTAGGGATAACGGAAGCAGGATCTACGTTTAGTGGAACAATAAAATCTGCGGCTGGTCTTGGGATAATGCTTTATGATGGCATCGGCGACACTTTGAGGGTTTCTCTTACAGCAGATCCTGTAGAAGAGGTTAAAATGGCGTATTTTCTTTTACAGTCTATGGGGCTTCGTAATTCCGGGCTAGAAATAGTTTCATGTCCGACATGTTCAAGATGTCAGGTTGATTTAATAAAAATAGTTTCGGAGGTAGAAAAGAAAACTTCTGCAATGAAAAATTTAAAAAAACTTTCCAAACCTATAAAAATAGCGATGATGGGTTGTGTTGTGAACGGTCCAGGAGAAGCTAAAGACGCAGATTTTGGAATAGCCGGTGGAAAAAATATCGGAATACTGTTTAAAAACGGCGAAATTATAGGAAGAGTTAAACCTGATAAATGGGTTCAAAAAATTGTTTCCATGATAAAAAATTATCGTGATTAATAGGAGCAAAAAATGGCAGAAATTTACTTAACAAGAGACGGTAGGGAAAAGCTTATCAAAGAATTGGAAACGCTTCAAAAAAGAAAACCTCTAGTTCAAGAAGAAATTGCAAGAGCAAGAGAACATGGAGATTTGAGAGAAAATGCTGAATATCATGCCGCAAAAGAAACACTTACTAATCTTATGCGTAGAATTATGGAGCTTGATTCAAAAATATCTCGCGCAAAAATTATTGAAGAACAAAATATTGATCCTGACAAAGTATTTATAGGCGTTACCGTAAATTTACAGGATGAAGATGGGGATAAGCACGAATACACAATTGTAGATTTGGAAGAAGCCGACCCTTCTGCAAATAAAATATCCGTGCAGTCGCCACTTGTTCAGGGCTTATTGGGGCATAAAGCAGAGGAAACTGTTGAGGTAGCGCTTCCTGCCGGCAAATCAAAATTTAAAATATTAAAAATTGTAAGATGAAATGGGAAGCGATAGTAATACCCAGAAGAATTGTTAGAGGCATTTATGTTTTTTTCTAAATTATTAATTCCTACATTAAGAGAAGCCCCTGCGGATGCTGACATAGTTTCTGCAAAGCTCATGATAAGATCAGGAATGGTACGCAAACTTGCTTCCGGTCTTTATGAATTTTTGCCTTTGGGTCTTAGAGCATTAAGGAAAATTGAAAATATTATCAGGCAAGAAATGAATGCTGCAGGCGGACAAGAAATAATGCTTCCGTTAATTTCTCCTAAAGATTTATGGCTTGAAACGGGCAGATGGAGCGTTTACGGTAAAGAACTTTTTAGATTGAAAGATAGAAAAGACGCTGAGTTTTGTCTTGCGCCTACTGCAGAGGAAGTCGTAACGGATTTAGTAAGAAAAGATATAAAATCCTATAGGCAACTTCCTATAATGCTATACCAATTTGGCGCTAAATTCAGAGATGAAATCCGTCCTCGTTTTGGCATAATGCGTTCAAGAGAATTTTTAATGAAAGACGCATATTCATTTCATACAGATGAGGCAGATTTGGAGAAATATTATAAAACAATGTTTGATGCCTATACAAATGTGTGCGTAAGGTGTGGCTTTAATTTTCGCGCTGTTGAGGCAGCGTCAGGCGCAATTGGAGGATCTTTTTCGCATGAATTTATGATTCTTGCAGATGCTGGTGAAGAAGAAATAGTATGGTGTAATTGCGGATACGGTGCAAATGGCGAAAAAGCGGAAACTTTAAAAATGGAACAACTGCAAGAAGATTTTCTCCCAATGGTAGCAGTATCTACCCCAAACGTAGGCGTAGTTGAAGATGTTGCAAGGTTTTTAAATTCGTATCCAAGTAAATTTATAAAAACAATGATTTACTCAGCTGATGGTAAACCTGTTGTTGTATTAGTAAGAGGCGATCATGAAATCAACGAAATAAAACTGCAGTCATTGCTTGGCGCAACGGAAGTTGTCCTTGCAGACGAACAGACTGTTACTTCCATTACAAATGCTCCTATAGGGTTTGCCGGTCCGTCAGGTCTTAAAAATGTGAAGATTGTAGCAGATTTATCAGTTGTTGGAATCTCGAACGCGGTAACCGGAGCAAATAAAAAAGATTATCACTTAAGAAATGTAAATTATAGTAGGGATTATAAGGTAGATATAATCGCTGATGTTAGAAAAGTTGTGAAAGGCGATATATGTCCTAGATGCAAAAAAGAAACATTAAAATTTTCAAGAGGTATCGAAATAGGACATATATTTAAACTTGGCGCAAAATATTCAAAATCGCTCAATGCTACATATCTTGACACAAACGGTAAAGAAAATTTTATTGTCATGGGCTGTTACGGGATAGGCGTTACAAGAATACTCGCAGCTACAATAGAACAATCTCACGATGATAACGGCATAATATGGCCTGATAATATAGCTCCATTTGAAGTTGTAATTGTACCTGTAAATTATGCCGACAAAAAAACTGAAGAAGTAACCGACAAAATATATAAAGAGCTTTCGGCAAAAGGTCTTGACGTTTTGATTGATGATAGAGACGAAAGAGCGGGCATTAAATTTAAAGATGCGGATTTGATAGGTATTCCATACAGAATAACAATTGGCGAAAAAAATCTTGCAAACGGAAATGTAGAGCTAAAAGCAAGAAGAAACGGAAAAGACGGTGTTAAACTTTTAACTCCAGAAAGCGCAATAGTTGAAATACTAAAAATATATAAAATCACTTAACTGTAGGATTAATTTTGAACGAAAGATTTTTTAAACTAAAAGAAAACAAAACTACTGTTTCAATCGAAGTTCTCGCAGGACCTACAACATTTTTTACGATGGCATACGTTATTTTGTAAATCCCATTACCCGGAATGACGTAGCACGGAATTTTTGTGGCTACAATTTTTGCTTCCGCTTTTGGCGCAATTTAGAGCGATTTGATTATAGAAGAAAAATACGGGCAGTTGTTAGACTGTTTGATAAAAAACAGAAGTAATTTTTAAAAATTTTTCAGAGAAAAACTATAATTATGAATAAAATTAAAGCAATTCTTTTATCGCGATATCCACAGGACATAAAACTAAAAATATAAATTTCATTGTTTTATTTTATATTGATGCTGTTAATATTTACATTGTTTCGTTTAATGTTTTGCATTGTGTACTCTGATATTTTTCAAGCATTGTCTTTTTATGATAGAGCGGCAAGTTTTGTTTATGGTTTACGTTTTGATGTTGCTACAATTAGTTTGTTTCTTGGTGTGTTTATAATGATTTTATTTTTACCATATCCCAAAAAATCAACGTTCATTAAAGTTTGCGCAGTATGTTTAAGTATTTTCGCGTTTGTAATGATATTAATGTTAAGCGCGGATTTTTTTATTTTCCTGAAGTTAAGCGCCATATGACGAAAGATGTCGTTTTGGCGTGGAGAAATAATGTATAAATACATACACGGATTGTAAATTTCCCTTGCTTTGAAAGGGGTGACAATGCCGTTAGGTATTGACGTGGTATTGTTCCTTAAAAAACAAGTATAATTAAGGGTGTCAGATGAAGTCCGCCGGGGGCTTTTCAGTGGGTTGATTTATGCAGGAAGTCTAATATTGCCGCATTTGTATAATCGTTTTATATTCTTTTGTTTCTGATTCCATAATTGCTGTATTGCCAAAATTTTTATGATGAATCGCATCGGGCAAAATCTGCGCTTCAAGCGCTATTGCCATGTAAGGTTTAGAATATATGTCGTTTATCGTTTGTTTACTGTCAAAATAATTCGACGTATATACAACCATGGCGTTTCTATCCGTAACAATTGTTATACAGCGACTTTTATCTGCATTTTTTAATACGGCGGCAACGGAACTATTTAAGCAAAATGGAGTATCAAGTCCCGCTCCTTTGATGGAATAGTTTTTTGTTAAAATTTTTAGACTATCATCAATTAAACGTTCTTTTGTAAAATCGTACGCGCTCATTTTTACATCGATTTTGTCGCCCGTTGGAATAAGTGTTTCATCCGTTTTCAAATATTTATCGGCGTTAAGCATAAGATAATGATTTAAAATACCGTCGTCTTGATTGGAGTTAAGGTTAAAATAGGCATGATTTGTCGGATTAAACAAAGTAGCTTTATCTGAAGTTCCTTTAAAAACTATTTCCAGTTCGTTATCATTATTTAACAAGTATGTTATTTCTAGACTCATATTTCCCGGAAACGCATCGTCATCAGACTTAACAGCTTTGAAAAATTTTACTCCTGTCTTTTCACCATTTATTATCTGTCCATCCCATATCAAAGAATGAAATCCATTTTTACCACCATGAAGATTGTTATCTCCATCATTTTTATCAATATTGTATATTTTACCGTTTAACTCGAAGCTCGCTTTTCCTATCCTGCCGGCCGTCCTACCAATACAAGATCCTAAAAAATAAACATCTTTCAAATAATCGTCTAAATTATCATAACCCAAAACAACGCTTTTGTTTTCAGAGGCAGATTGTCTTCGCGGAAAATAAAGAGCTTTTAATGTCGCTCCGTAAGATATGCACTCAACGCTAAATCCGTTGTCATTACTAAAAACAAAAGAATACACACTCTGATTTTTATAAACGCCAAAAAGTTTTTTCTTACAATCCATGTTTGCGCTCCACTCTTTTTCAAAGTTATTTCAATTTCCTCTCTGTCATCGTAATGCTTGCATGACCTACTATTGCGCTAATCTTTTTTATAAGTTGTCCCGAATTAATAAGCGTAGTTACGAATTTGTGTCTTAAGGCTATTTTTCTTATCTTTTTTACCGTTTTTAAGTTGTTCAATCTCTAATTTTAGTTTAAGATTTTCTATTTCTTTTTTAACAACTTTGCTTCTCACATTTTTTTTCAACAACTCCATTTCTGTGTCTTTTTTATCTGCTAGTAGCTTGTTGTAATCTTTCAACTGCTCATTAACATTAACGTGATTATAAAAATCTTTGACAAGCAGTCTGACGAATATCCGATGAACTTAATGGCAGAAAAAGAAAAATACTTTAGAACTAAGTCCTAAGTATCAAATAGAGAGATTTGTAAAAGCGATTAGGACTTATGAATATGAGAGCTATCCTAAAACAGACAGTCTATTACACGGCCGGCGGAACGGATTCAAGAAACTCTTTGGGAAAGCGCTTGACATTCTTCTTAAGCGCCAACACCAACTCCAACATATTTGCCGCTTTCGTCTTTGTCTTCTCATTCTTAACCTGCATCGTCAACTCCCTCGCCGACTTTAAAAGCGTCTCTAGCAACGTCATCACCTCATCCTTCCTCATATTCCGTCTCATCAACAACACATTCCGCATATCCTTCGCATCATCCTGCACTTTTATCAGCAACCCCCCCAGATCATTATCATCGTCATCACTCGACATACCCCACTTACCATACGTGATATTCGCCTCCTCTGCCACCCTCTCCACATCATCTAGTATCCCTTCCAACGTCAGTACTGGCGATGGTGATGGTGGTTGAGTTGAAGACTTCTTCCACCATCCCTTCTTATGTCCTAACCACCATACCCCACCTCCCACCACAGCAACTGTGGCTAAAACTGCGACTGTGCCTATTGCCACTTTTGTTGGTGTTACGCTAAATCCTCCGACTTTCCCGATTTCACGATTCCAGAAGCTAACTGGAGTGGAATTTGAAGAGGAGGTGGAGGTAAGATTGCCATTATA
The DNA here is from genome assembly GCF_020328025.1 of Candidatus Endomicrobiellum pyrsonymphae. Lineage (NCBI taxonomy): Bacteria > Pseudomonadati > Elusimicrobiota > Endomicrobiia > Endomicrobiales > Endomicrobiaceae > Candidatus Endomicrobiellum > Candidatus Endomicrobiellum pyrsonymphae. The sequence goes on from NZ_JAIXMZ010000068.1 coordinate 6,165, forward strand.
GTCCCTCCGCGGTTTGACT
>NZ_JAIXMZ010000069.1:0-6220 GCF_020328025.1 Candidatus Endomicrobiellum pyrsonymphae
CGTAAAGTCTGCGTATAAGTTATGCTTTTGCCTCTCTCCCAAAAAAGGCGTATTAGCCACGCTAATTTCCGGATGAGCGTGCGACGTAAGGGCATTTTTTAACGACTTATAAATGATATCGTACAAGCTGTTTTCGTCTGCAAATTTTACTTCTCTTTTTGTTGGATGTATATTTACATCTACCTCTGCAGGATCTATAATAATATAAAGCAGAATTCCTGGATATTTGTCATGAGGAATTGATTCTCTATAGACCTGAGATACGCAATGCATGAACCATTTTGGACAGTTGACAGATCTTGAGTTTACAAAAAAATATTGATACTTTCTATTAGGTAAAGAATCGTCTCTGCCTGTAAAGTAAATATTCAATGAAGCTTTAGGATGATCTACCTGTATATTTTTCAACGTCTTTGCAAAACCTTTGCCAAGAATATCAGAAATTCTTTCTATCGTATTATCTGTCTGAGAAGTAGAAAAAACAGTTTTATTCTCAGAAAGCATTTTAAAAGATGTATCGCTATTTGCTAAAGCAGTTTCTTCAAGAGAACTTATGATTCTCGAACGTTCAGTCGAATTGCTTTTTAAGAATTTATATCTCGCCGGCGTATTGAAAAATAAATTTTTAACTTCTGTTATTGTGCCTTCTGCTCCTGACCATGGAATAATTGCAATATCTTTTCCGCCGTCTGCTGAAAGTTTCCAACCTGAAGATTCACCTTTCTTTCTTGTCTTAATTTCAAAATTTGAAACAGCCGCTATAGAAGCAAGAGCCTCTCCTCTAAAACCTAAAGAATGAATATGCGATAAATCGTTAAAATCTTCTATCTTACTGGTAGCATGCCTTAATATGGATAATTCCAAATCTTTTTTATCCATACCAAAACCGTTATCGGAAATTCTTATAAGTTTTTTTCCTGATTCTTCTATTTCAACGATTATAGAAGAAGCAAAAGCATCTAAAGAATTTTCTACAAGTTCTTTGACTACGTTTAACGGTCTCTCTACAACTTCACCCGCTGCAATTTTATTGATTGTTTCCTGCGATAAAATATTTATAGGCATTTTGTTTCCTCAGTATGACAAACAGGTCTTTTATTATTAGCATGTAAGACAGCGCTATTTATACTTATCTTTCCATTCATGTATTAAATTTAAAACATCAAAGACTTGAAGAATTCACGTCGTTGTTGTCATTCTGAACGAAGTGAAGAATCCATTCTTCTATCATTTTGCTTCCTCAGTATGACAAACAGGTCTTTTATTATTAGCATGTAAGACAGCGCTATTTATACTTATCTTTCCATTCGTGTATTAAATTTAAAGCATCAATTGGACTCAATTTATTTATGTCAACATTTTTTAAGTCTGTTAAAATTTGAGGTTCTTGATATTCCACTTTTGGTTTTAAGAAGAAATTCATCTGCCTACTTGCATCATGGTTTGACGTACCAATGCGATTTACTTCAAGTTGATTCAAAATCTTATAAGCTCTTTCTATAACTTGGTTAGGTATTCCTGCAATTTTTGCGACGTATATTCCGTACGATTTATCTGCGCTACCTTCAACTATCTTATGCAAAAATATAACGTCGTCGTTCCATTCTTTAACATCTACACTGTAATTTACTACGCCTTTAAGAGTTTCGAAAAGTCCTGTAAGTTCAAAATAATGCGTTGCAAAAAGTATTTTTGCGCCTGCATTTGCTTTTCTTTTCACATCTGCAAAAAATTCTATAATAGCCCAAGCAATGGACATTCCGTCATACGTTGACGTCCCTCTGCCTACTTCATCGAGAATAATAAGACTCTTTTCGGTGTATTGGTTTAAAATATTTGCAGTTTCTGACATCTCAACCATAAACGTGGATTCCCCGTCGGCAAGATTATCTCCCGCTCCAATTCTTGTAAATATTCTATCAACAAGTCCTATTTCTGCAACCGAAGCTGGGACAAAAGACCCAATTTGCGCCATTATAACAATAAGAGCAGTTTGTCTTAAATAAGTTGATTTTCCTGCCATATTAGGACCGGTAAGGATCATTATTCTTGAATTTTCGTCAAAGGTAATATCGTTTGCAGTAAATTCGCCGGTTTTTAATATTCTTTCCACAACGGGATGTCTGCCGTCGCTAATGTGAAGTTCTTTACCGTTGGACATTGAAGGACATACATAGTTATACTCTAATGCATTTACAGCAAATCCGCAAAAAATATCAATCTCTGCAATAATCTGCGACGTTTTCAAAATATCTGTTGTGAAACTAGCTATTTCATACCTTAAAGTATTAAATATATCGCTTTCAAGTCTTAAAGTTTTTTCTTGCGAGGATAATATTTTCTCTTCAAGCGCTTCTAATTCTTCCGTTATGTATCTTTCACCGGTCGCAACAGTCTGTCTTCTCACATAATGTTTTGGAGCCAATGCTACATTAGATTTACTAATTTCTATATAATAACCAAATACAGAAGTATAACCTATCTTAAGATTATTTATTCCGGTAGATATTCTTTCTTTGGTTTCCAAATTTGATATATAGGTTTTTGCATCAGTCGATATTTTTCTTAAATCGTCAAGTTCTGCATTAACGCCATTTTTAATTACATTTCCGTCTTTTAAAGATACCGAAGGTTCGTCAAACAAGTGAGAAGAAATTTTATCTATAACTTGTACATTTTCAGGAATACTAAGATTTAATCCTTCGGCAGATTTTATAATTTTAGATATATCGTTTATTGTTTTTAGAGAATATTTCAGCGCAACTAAGTCTTTAGGATTTGCAACACCCGATGAAACCCTTGCAATGATTCTTTCGATATCTGAAATAGTTTTAAATTTTTCTACTATGTCTTTTCGTATAGCGGAATTTTCTATGAAAAACTTTACAATATTTTGACGATTTACAATTTTTGAAATATCCAAAAGGGGTTTTATAAGCCACTGTCGCGCAGTTCTCGCGCCCATAGACGTTTTTGTCGAATCTATAACAGAAAGAAGAGAGTTTATCGTTTTACCGTTTGACATGGAATTAAGAAGTTCAAGATTTTTTATTGCTACATTGTCCAAGTACATAAATTCTGAATTTCTTACGTATTTTATATCTGAAAATATACTTACGCTTTGAGGCTGCATCTCTTTAATATAAGAAAGAAGCGCCCCGCAAGCGCAAACTATCTCCTTTTTATTAAGTCCAAACTTTTTTGTAGTATTGTCGTCAAAAAGCTCAGCTATTATTTTTTGAGAATTATTGAAATCAAAAAAAGAGTTATTAATATCAGAAACAGGTATTTTAATCGTAGCTATAAAATTTGCTATTTGGCCATGTTGGATATTGTCTGCAGAAACAATAAGTTCACCGGGATTATATTTTGATATTTCAGTTTTAATAGATTTTAGTGTTGTTTCCGCAGTAAAAAATTCGCCGGTTGATATATCTGCCGTAGCAAATGCGGCAGACATTGTTGTTTCATCAAAAATAATTGACATTAAAAAATTATTCTCTTTTGACTCTAGTAACGTATCTTCCAAAATCGTTCCCGGAGTTATAACTTTTGTAACGCCACGTTTCACTATTCCTTTCGTTGTACCAGATTCTTCAAGTTGCTCACAAATCGCAACTTTAAAACCTTTTGTTATAAGTTTTTTTATGTAAGCGTTAACGGAATGATAAGGCACGCCACACATAGGCGTACTCGTTCTTTGAGTAAGCACAATCTCAAGAACAGGCGCTACTTTTATCGCATCATCGCCAAACATCTCGTAAAAATCACCTAAGCGAAAAAACAGTATCACTCCAGGGTATTTAGACTTAACATCCCAGTATTGCTGCATCAACGGCGTTAATGTTTGAGAAGATTTTTTAATTTTTATGCCCCTTTGAAATGAAAAATGTTTTGCTACGGGAGATAATCCCATAATCCTAATCCCGGCAATGCCCAGCAACATTGCCACCTTCTCAAATACCCAGACGGTGCCACTGTCACCCTTTTCAAAGAAAGGGGAATTAAAAAAAGAGAAGATAAGGAGGAACTACTGTGACGACAACTGATAATACATATATCTTTCACGCGTTTGTCGTATCCGAATGATACAACGCATTTAACTGTCTTTTCAACACGTCTATCCATATATACACTTTGTAAATCAACATTATAGATTCAACATAATGTCTTGTTTCTTTAAAAGGTATAAAATGTATCGACGTACTCGCCACGGGATTTGGTTTATTCCAACTATCAACATTTCCTGTACCTGCATTATACGCAGCCAAAGCTAAAACAAGATTATTATCGTAATAATTTAAAAGTCTTTTTATGTAGTAAGTCCCAAACATTATGTTTATCTCAACTTCTTTAAGTTTTGTATTAGAATAATCTGCAATATTTAACTGTCTTGCAATTTCCAACGCAGTTTTAGGCATTATTTGCATAAGACCAACTGCTCCTCTGCTTGATACAACATCAGGGTTTAGATTAGACTCTTTTTTCATAATGGCTTTAATAAGAAGATGATCAATGTCAAAGAAATTAGAATATTTGTTTATATAATCATTGTATGGATTTTTATCAAACAATCCTATTTTTTGTTCAAGACTAAATAGAAATACGATTATTAATCCTAAAATAAGACATAAAATAATCTTTTTCATGCAATATTGCCAAATAACGAATTTATTTTTGCTTCTTTAATAACAACATTAAGATGCTTGCCTAAATCTTTTCCCGTACCATCTTTGACAAACACTTTACGGCCGCCTCTTGTTCTTGCTTCTATAACGCTATTTTCAAATCTTTCAGCTAAAACCTGTTGCACGCTTCCAACCATTGCAGCAACAATTTCAACAGAAATTTTATTTGATTCCTTAAGAATAATTGCGTGTCGGCTTTTTTTCTCTTCTAAAGGTACATCATCAACCAGCTCAGACGCTTTTGTGTTGGGTCGCGGAGAATATCTAAAAACGTACGACCCTCCAAATCTTATATCTTTCACCGCTTTTAACGTTTCTTCAAAATCAGATTCTGTTTCACCCGGGAAACCTACTATAATATCAGTCGTTATACTTACGTCGGTAATAACGTTTCTTAACTTATTAATTAATTCCAAATAATGTTCGTAAGTGTATTTCCTATCCATTGCTTTGAGAATTTTATTGGATGCAGACTGCATAGGAAGATGTATATGAGAGCATACTTTCGGTTCTGTTGCCATTACACTTACTAAATCATCACCTAAATCTTTAGGATGATTTGTCATAAATCTAATTCTTTCAAGTCCGTTTATTGTAGATATTTTCTTGATCAACGAGGTAAAATTTACATCGTTATATTGATAAGAATTTACATTCTGCCCTAAAAGCATTATTTCTTTTGCGCCATTTTTCACAAACAAAGAACACTTTTTTACAATTATTTCCGCATCAAGACTTGTCTCCCTGCCTCTTACAAAAGGCACTACACAATAAGAACAATAATTATCACAACCTCTCATAATGGTAATATATCTCACAATATCGGAATGAGTATCGAGTTCTTCTTGTTTTTCAGCATCTATATTGCATAGGTCTATAATTTTTAAAGCAGTAATATCAATGTCTTTTGCGCCAACAACCAAATCAACGCTTTTAAAACGCTGCTTAATTTTTAGACCAAGCCTTTCTGCCATACATCCGGTAACAACTATCTTGATCTCAGGATTTTGCCGTCTAAACTCTTCCGCCCTGCCAAGATAAGAAAAAGCCTTTTGTTCAGCCTGATATCTTACAGAACACGTATTGAGTATAACGATGTCCGCATCTGACAAACTGCTTACTTTTGACATTCCATAAGTCGAAAGAACAGATCCCAGCCAATCAGATTCACATACATTCATCTGACAACCAATTGTTTCAATTAAATAATTCAAAAATTATTCCATTATTATTTGTTAAAACAGCTTGTATATTGTACAAAATTGCAATATTTTTATAACATTTTAAGACGTACTCTTTTTACTTCCAAGAATTTTCGTCAATGCTGTTTTAGCATCAACATGTCCTTGGTCCGCTGCTTTTTGAAACCAGTTCACTGCCTCTTTATAATTTTGTTGAACTCCGTCTCCTTTCTCATACATCACTCCAAGATTATACTGAGGCAGTGAACTGGTTTCAAAAAGCAGCGGGCCAAGGACATGTTGATGCTAAAACAGCATTGACGAAAATTCTTGGAAGTAAAAAGAGTACGT
>NZ_JAIXMZ010000070.1:0-5986 GCF_020328025.1 Candidatus Endomicrobiellum pyrsonymphae
GTAGAAAGAAGACAAAGATATTTGATTATTTTGATTGTATAATCTTTAAGGTTGAAATGTTAAAAGTAAGGGATTGAAAAAGTAAGGTATTAAATTTGTATAATGACAACAGTTGTAATTGATTATTTAGAAGAGTACGAAGATAGAGTTTAGATTCTGAAGAACAAAGTAAGAAGGGTTTAAAGAGTCTGGACTACAAGAACGAAAGAGGATTTAGAGTGATTAATTTCAACCTTAAAGATTATACAATCAAAATAATCAAATATCTTTGTCTTCTTTCTACCCTTAAATCTTCCTGCCTCAAACTTTTATAAACGTAGCCAACCCCAAACATGATTGTCCAAGGAATTGTATCTGTAGAATACTTCTCCCAAAACATAAAAGCAGGAAGATTTTTCAAATTAAATCCCAAAAACAGGTTTTCAGATAACGGGAAAAGAAAAGACAAATCGCACGCAAAACCGTTACCTGAAGACACATTTGAATATGGATTTTTTGAAGAGTCTATTAGCGATTCGCAGATTGTATCACTATAACCGCTTGCGCTTTTGTTGCTTATGGAGCGCATCCAGCGCTATCAATTGTCATATGATCTAGCCAAAAGAGCAGACCTGTTATAGCTATTTGGCAAAATGGGAGCGACTTTTGCGTATAGATTTTTAGAAATAATACTAAAGATTCTCGCCAATAGAAGTCTATATCAAATTTTTCACAATATTTATAATTTTAAACTCTATTCAGATAAATTTATAGCGGTAATAAATTTTGTCTATGTAGGGAACCAAGTATTTTATCAAACAACCTAAAGCATGCCATTGCGCTCTTTTGTAAATGAAAACTATCTTTTTGGTTTAATTTTTTCGACGATATTTAACTATTTAAAATAATTTCGGCAGCTCTTTTACTTACTCCCGGAGTTCCAAGCATTTTTCTAAATGCGAGAAGTTCCGTAACTTTAGGCACATAATTTTCTAATTTTAATTGTTCTAAAACTGATGATGCAATTTTTTTTGGAGTCGCGTCAAATTGTATAAACTCAGGTACAACTCCTTTTCCGGATAAAATATTTACCATAGTTATATATTTTATCTTTATGATTGCTCTTATAAAAAAGTAATTAAAATAAGACAGTTTATACATTACAACCATTGGAATTCCCATTATAGTGTTTTCAAGACTAACTGTTCCCGAAGGACAAATTGCAAAATCTATAATTTTCCTTTTATTAAAATCTCCAGAAATATCCAAATCTATATACTCCGGCAAAGCGCAATTAATCTTCTTATCAGCATTAAACATTATAAACTTTGCATTTATTTTTTCTTTAAGTATTTTTGCAGTCTCAAGAATTATAGGAATATGATACTTTATGGTACTTCTACGACTTCCCGGGAACAACCCTATAACCGGCGGATTTGCTATGCCAAATTTTTCATTTTTAAAAACCTGCTTCTCAGGAACTATGTCTATCAAGGGGTTTCCTACAAAAACAGCGTCAACACCGTTACTTTTATACAATTTTTCTTCAAAAGGCAAAATAACAAGCATTTTTTTAATAGTTTTGGCAAGTTTTTTTACTCTTCCACTACGAGATGCCCAAATCTGAGGACTTATATAATAAAAAACAGGAATATTCATTTTTTTTGCAAGATAAGCGACATGTATGTGGAAACCATAATAATCTACAAGTATTATTTTATCAGGACAATTTTTACTAAAATATTCTTCTAATTTCTTTAAAGCTTTTCCTAGATAAAGCGCTTGCTTTACACGTAAAATCCCAAAAGCGCTAATGCTTACTATCTCTTCAAGAAAATCATCGGCAATTAATTTTAGATTGTTACCACCAATCGCTGAAATATGACACGAAGGAATTAATTCTTTTATTTCTCTAACAAGATTTGACGCATGTATTTCACCGGACAAATCGCCGGCAGAGATGAAAATTTTATCGTTTGCCATTAAAACACCATATTTTTTAGAATATTAACAGCCAGCTCCACAGCGTCTCTACCCTGCTCGCCTGCAACCATGGGTTTTTTGCCGTCAATAACATTAGTTAGAAAATTATCAATTTCATAAAAAAGCGGCTCGTTTGATGGGAGCTTTGGTTTTTTAATATCTATATCAAAAAGAGAAGTCATTTTTTCTTTACCTGTTTTTTTTGAATATACTTTAAGATTCTTTTCAGCATAATCTATGGATACATAACTATCAGGCTGAAAAATTCTTATTTTTCTATATTTTTCCAAAGTAACTCTACTCGCAGACACGTCTGCCACACAACCGTTTGCGTATTTCAGCCTGACTTTTGCAATATCTTCAGTGTCGGAAAGTATTTTTGCGCCGTGAGCTTCAAAAGAAACAACTTTATCTTTTACAAGATAAAATAAAATATCCAAATCGTGTATCATTAAATCTAACACAACGCCAATTTGGTTTGTCCTAGGATCGTAAGGTCCCAGTCTATTAACTTCAATAAACTTAGGATTGTTTATAAACGGCGCAGCAGCAATAACCGCAGGGTTAAATCTTTCAACGTGACCAACCTGTAAAACTAAATTTTTAGCGCTTGCTATTTCTATAAGTTCCTCAGCTTCTTGAACATTTAAAGTAAATGGTTTTTCAACAAGACAATGTACTCCATTTTGTAAAATAAGTTTTGCCACTTGATAATGAAGCGACGTGGGAACAGCAACAACTACAGCATCAATTTTCCCTATAATATCATTAAAATCTATTAAACAACTTGTCTTGTTTGCTTTTGCAATTTTTTCGGCTTTTTTACCATCTGCGTCAACAACAAATTCAAGCTTAGAATTAGGATGCTGACTTAAAATCCTTGCATGGTGTTGTCCTAAGGATCCCACCCCAACTACAGCTGTTCTTATGCTCATTTTTTGTAACTCTTTATAACTTTAATTATTTTGTCTATATTGGCTTTTGAAAGCAAGGGATGTACAGGAAGAGATACCACTTCTTCCGCAGCCTTTTCCGCTTCTTTGCATACTCCTGATTTATAGCCAAGCTGTTTATAGAATGGTTGCTTGTATATGACAGAACTGTAATATACTCCGCTTCCCACGCCATTTTCCGCAAGATATTTCATAAACCTATCTCTTTCCCTTGCCGCAATTCTTACAGTGTACTGATGAAAAACATGCCTACAGCTTTTTGGAACAAAGGGCGTATGCAAAAAATTTAAACCTTTAAAAGCTTCATTATATTTTTGAGCGGTTGCAATTCTTTTCTCTATCCAATTTTCAAGCTGTTCAAGCTGAGCTATTCCTATTGCAGCTGCAAGATTTGTAAGTCTATAGTTATATCCCAAAACTGTATGTGTTGAATGTCCAACCCTACCATGATTTATAATCTGTCTTCCATACTTATCGGCCTTTTCATCATTTGTTAAAGTAATACCACCTTCGCCTGTCATCATATTTTTTGTAGCATAAAATGAAAACGCCGCTGCATCGCCAAAAGAGCCGACTTTTTTCTTTTTAAATTCAGCTCCATGAGCCTGGCAAGAATCTTCTATAAGCTTAAATTTATATTTTTTCTTGAGCTTAAGGATTGCATCTACATCGCACGGAAGCCCGTACAAATGAACTATCAAAACAGCTTTTACGTTTCTTTCCTTTTTCAACATTTTTTCAAGTTCAACTGGATTTATATTAAATGTTTTTGGATCAATATCGGCAAAAATAGGTTTTGCGCCACAAAAAAGAATAGAATTTGCAGTCGCTATAAATGAAAAAGGAGTTGTAACAACTTTATCCCCGGATTTAATACCGCACATTAAAAGAGCCGTATGCAAAGATGTCGTTCCATTAGCATTTGCTATACCAAACTTTGCGCCTGAATATTTTGCAAAGGATTGTTCAAACTGCGCAACATATTTACCACTTGCAAGAATTCTTGAATCCAAAACTTCTTTAATTAATTTTCTTTCTTTCCGTCCAATAATTGGAGATGCTATATTTATCATTTCTTTTCCTATCTTTTAGGTTCCAGATCTACCGCTATGTTTGTCATATCAAGTCCACACCAAGCTCCGGTTGTCGGATCCGTAAAAAACGCCAACCAATTGAGAAGCGCATCAAAAACAACTCAGTCTATCTGAACCCTACTTTTTATACCAACAGTTTCAGGGTTGTAACCTTCCTTTTTAACTATAACAGTGTGGTTCTCTCCTCTAGTTAACGCAACAGACACCGCATCTGTACCAACATAGTCGCCGTCAACATAAATCTTACTATACGGTGTCATCTATTTTACAGACACATTTTGTTTCGTTCCATTAAATATAAGCGCACACGAAGTCATTACCAACATCAACGGCAACAGCAAAGATAAAAGTTTCTTCATCTTCTCTCTCTTTTTTATTACATATCATCGTATCTTTAGCGCCGACCAACTTTATATCCCAAGCACAGTTACACCTACTTTTTTTGCTTTATCAATAACTTCTTTTTTATCCAACATCAAAGTCACGCCTGCTTCTATAGCCATTGCGCGAACCTTATTTTCTCTTAAAGTATCGATAGTATTAATACCAATCACAGGCACGTCAAATCTAAAATCTTGATTTGGTTTTGCAACTTTAACAACTATTGAATTTTCTCCGCCAAGTTTGTATGCGCGTTTAATACATTCATCCGTACCTTCCACAGATTCAACTGCAAGAACTGATTTGTCCTTTACGACAACAGTCTGACCAATATCAAAACCAGCTATACCTTTTGCTATTTTATATCCAAACTCAACATCTTTATTTTCATCTGAAGAAAGTTTTTTGCCAGATATTAAGCCTTTGGGAGCAAGCAACGAAGTTAAATAGATATGCGACGGTATCAAATGCATTCCGTCATTATCAAATTCGTTTGCAATTGTTTTTAAAATTGTATCAGTTTTTTTATTTACTAAACTTCCCATTATTTTTATTGCGCGCCAATCCATACCTATTGTGGAATAAATTGTAACGTGTTTTACTTGTCCTGCCATAATAACAGTTTTTACATTTTCGCTTTTAAGAGCATCTATAATTTTTTGGAACTTACCCACTGAAAGCCAAAAAATTTTGTCACAAACTTTTTCCAATTCAGGATCTGCCTCTTCTTTTAATGCAATACAAATAACTCTATTGGCGTTTTTTCTTATTTCTTCGGCAACCAAAAATGGGAATCTATTATTTCCTGCGATAAGTCCTATATTTTCCATTATTAACAATACCTTTTACACTCCAAACGCACAAAACAAACATTCTGCCATTTTCGCCATATTACATCATGCAGACAGATTATTTTTTCTTCATCGCATTTCTCATCGCCTCAAGCGCCACCTTCGTCATCGCTCTCATCATCGCTCTCATCATCTCTAGCACTTTTATATTAATCTTGTTTTTCGCACAAATCCCCACCACCTCCTTCTCCACCACCGCGTTCATCGCCCCCGCCAGCACTATCTGCTCACGCGTTGCCGCTTCCGTCCCCGCCAGCCTCGCTAGCGTAGCCCTCGCCCACGCCTTCTCTTCTTCCAGCTCCGCATCATCCGCCAGCGTAGCCTTAGCCTCCGCCACCTGCAACTTCGCCTCCCAATCCTTCCCCACTAGCTTCTCCTTCAGCTTCCCTTTCATAAGCAGACTCACATCATCGATCAGACGACCCATAGCCAGTTCCGTACCCGCTGTCGATATCTGGTCTTCTACTTCCTCTTCCTCATACATATCCAAATCCCAGTACATCTCCTCACTACGCGGTATCGGCCACATCGCATCCTTCTCCACAACATATTCAGAATTATACGTAAATCTGAATATGTTGTGGAGAAGGATGCGATGTGGCCGATACCGCGTTCATCGCCCCCGCCAGTACATCTCCTCACTACGCGGTATCGGCCACATCGCATCCTTCTCCACAACATATTCAGAATTATACGTAAATCTGAATATGTTGTGGAGAAGGATGCGATGTGGCCGATACCGCGT
>NZ_JAIXMZ010000071.1:0-5889 GCF_020328025.1 Candidatus Endomicrobiellum pyrsonymphae
GGCGGAGAGGAAGAGGGTTGGAGGCGGCGGAGATGGCGGCGAGGGAGAGAAAGGAGGAGGCGTTTGAGGCGGTGAATGGGAAGCTGGATACGGTGAGGCTAGCAAAAGAAGTGACCTCAGAATCACCATCGCCACTTGATACTAACGCAGCGCCTTCATCATCATCATTTTCTCCTTCATCATCAACATCTAAGAAGAAAGACGATGAAGTTGGTGGCGAGAAAGAGAGGGTGAAGGAGCAAAAAATGGAGGCGGAGGCGAAGGTGGTGAATCCTCATATCGTAACTGAAGATGAAGGTAGTACTATGAGTAAGTTTGGTAACCATACAACAGAATCGTATTTACTTGGAGTTGCTTTGATATGTTTTTATTAAAGTGATAAAATAAAATGAGCTGACTGAAGATGATGAAAAAGTTCGTGTGGATTCTTGGTGTTTTAGTCGTAATGGAGTAAAATAAATGATGTAAAAGGATTAAAATGAAAAGATTGATTATTGTAGCTGTTTTTTTTGTTTTTACAATGTTATCGTGCGCTGTAGGTAAGTCTGTTATAAAACCGGACAGCGATATTTTTACGATTAAAACAAACTCTCCTTCTGATAAAATATCTAGGAAAGTGTTAATGGCAGGAAATTGGAAGATGAATAAAACTGTTTCAGAATCTCTAAGTGTTATAAAAACGTTGAAAAAAGCGGTTTCCGATGTAAAAGATGTTGAAATTTTGATTTTCCCTTCTTATACAGCGCTTCAAGCTATAAATAATGAAACTAAAGATTCGAATATTAATATTGGCGCGCAGAATCTTTTTTGGGAAGCAAAGGGAGCGTTTACTGGAGAAATTTCTCCAGCGATGATAAAAGATACTGGTTGTTCTTACGTTTTAATTGGTCATTCAGAACGCAGACAATATTTTGGTGAAACTGACGAAACGGTAAATAAAAAGATAAAAGCGGCTATGGCAGAGGGTCTTATTCCCATAGTGTGTATAGGCGAAACTCTTAAAGAAATGGAAACAAATGTTACTTTCCAAGCTATAGAAAAACATATGAAAGAAGGACTGGCAGGACTCACAGTTGAACAGGCATCCTCACTGGTTATAGTTTACGAACCTGTATGGGCTATAGGTACCGGTATTCCGGTAACGCCGGACCGCGCTCAGGAAACGCATGCTTTCATAAGAAAAATATATGCAAAAATGTATAAAGAAGCTGCGGACAAAATTAGAATTCTCTATGGGGCTTCCGTAAATCCGGAAAATGTGTCAGCTTTCATGAAAAAACCTGATATTGATGGCAGCTTGGTAGGTAAAGCGAGTTTGGAAGCTGAATCTTTTTCAAAACTTATTAAGTATTCTAAATAATATCGGGCAGAATCCCGTCTAATCATTTAGAAAAAGTACAGAAAGTGAGGGGATATGTATAAGGGAATATTTGTAACAGCAACAGATACAGAAGCTGGGAAGACTTATGTATCGTGCAAGATTGCTGAGGCTTTTAAAGAAAATGGGGTAGGTGTAGGCGTTTTGAAACCTGTTTCGACCGGTGATAGAAACGATGCCATAGCTTTAATAAAAGCCGCAAAAATAAATGAAACTTCCGAAACAGTAACGCCCATATTTTTTGATAATCCTGTGTCTCCCTATGGAGCGTCTATACTTGAAAACAAACAATTCGATTTTAAAAAAGCATATAGTTCTCTAAAATATTTTCTAAATAAATATGAATTCACTGTAGTTGAGGGTGTGGGCGGTCTTTTAGTTCCTCTAAAAAAGAATTTTTATGTGAGCGACTTAATAAAAAAGTTTAATTTGCCTGTTATTATAGTTGCAAGATACGGCTTAGGGACTATCAATCATACGTTACTTACAGTGGAAAAATTAAAAAAAGACAAACAAAAAATTTTAGGAATTATTTTAAGCGGTAAAAAGAATAAAAACGATATTTCGGCAAAATCTAATGCTACAATAATAAGAGAATTAACAAAATTACATGTTTTAGAATTGGGATATAATGAAAAAATTGATTTAAGGAAAAATAAGTGGATAATAAAATAAAAGCGGCGTTAATCAGATCTGATAAAAATAATATTTGGCACCCGTTTACACAAATGGCAGATTGGCTTAACAACGATCCTAGCGTACCTCTGATAATAGATAAGGCAAAAGGTTCGTACTTGTATGATGTTGACGGTAAAAAGTATCTTGATGGCGGGGCTTCTTTATGGGTAAATCTTTTAGGACACAGAAATAAGAAAATAGATGAAGCGATAAAAAGGCAAATTGATAAGGTTTCGCACAGTACATTTCTAGGACTTACTCACGTTCCAGCAATAAAATTAGCTGAGAAACTTTTAGAAATACTTCCAAGTAATCTGAAGAAAATTTTTTATTCAGACAATGGTTCTACGGCTGTAGAAGTTGCATTAAAAATGGCTTATCAGTATTGGCAGTTTAAAAATGAAAAGAGAACAATGTTTCTATCTTTGAGAAATGCATATCACGGCGATACTATAGGCGCTGTTTCTGTAAGCGGAGCAGATTTATTTCGTTCAAGATTTAAGTCATTACTTTTTAAGAGCTGTTTTGCGATGTCTCCATATTGTTATAGATGTGTTCACAGGAAGAATGAAATAAAATTCCCTTTAAACGCAAAAGATTTTAAGGATCATAATATTCAGTTAGGTTGTAAAGGGGAATGTATAAAGCAAGTTGAATCTATTCTTATTAAGAATCGTAAAAAAATTGCGGCAGCTATTGTTGAACCGTTAAATCAGGCTGCTTCAGGTATGATAATAATGCCTAAAGGTTATCTTAAAGAATATGCAAATCTTTGTAAACGTTACGGAATACTTTTAATCTGTGATGAAGTTGCTACCGGATTTGGAAGAACTGGTAAAATGTTTGCGGTAGAGCATGAAGATGTTAAACCTGACTTTATCTGTTTGTCAAAGGGAATAACAGGCGGATATATTCCATTGGCTGTAACTGCTACAACAAATGATATTTATAGCGCTTTTTTAGGAAAATACGAAGAATTTAAAACATTTTTTCACGGGCATTCATATACGGCAAATCCTCTTGCATGTGTTGCGGCAAATTCGGTTCTTGATATATTAAAACAAGATAAAATTCTGCAAAAATTACAGCCCAAAATTAAATATTTAGAAAGGAAACTTACAGAGTTGTCAAAACATGACAAAGTAGGCAACATCAGGCAGCGCGGAGTAATGATTGGCATAGAAATTGTTAAGGATAAAAAAACATGTAACTCTTACGATCACAAGCTTAAGCTTGGCGCTAAAATTTGTAATGATATTAGAAAACATGGGATTATAATCAGAAATTTGAACGATACTCTTGTTATGTTTTTACCGCTCACAATAACTAATCAAGAAATATCTGCGATAATTAGCGCTATCAAAGCAGAATTGAACAATCTGCTTATCATTTAAAATATTTTAAATTACTGCATAGTTGTTCAATATCGTGAAATGTATGCCCTGATGTTATCGAAATCCTGATTCTTGCTTGATTTTTTGGCACAGTTGGTGGCTTTATTGCAGGTATATAAATGCCTTTTTCAAACAAATGCGAAAATATTTTTTCGGTGTTTTCAGTACTTCCTGTTACAATAGGTATTATCTGCGATTGAGTGTTTGAAATATCAAATCCTAATTCAGTTAATTTATTTTTTAATAGCTTTGACATAGCATGTAAATGCTGTCTTCTGTAACAGCTATTTTTTACAATTTCTAAAGATTTCAAAGCGACGGCGCATATAGCTGGAGAAACTGCTGTTGTGTAAATAAATGCTCTGCTCTTGTTAATCAAAAAATCTATAAATTTACGTGAACTGCACACAAATCCGCCTTGCGCGGCAAAAGCTTTTGATAGTGTTCCAATTACTATATCTATTTTGTCTTCAACGCCAAACATATTTGCAAGCCCCTTGCCTTCTTTGCCAAAAACTCCGCTAGAGTGAGCTTCATCAACCATGCTAACAGCTCCGTATTTTTTGCA
This sequence comes from Candidatus Endomicrobiellum pyrsonymphae, assembly GCF_020328025.1. Classification (NCBI taxonomy): domain Bacteria; kingdom Pseudomonadati; phylum Elusimicrobiota; class Endomicrobiia; order Endomicrobiales; family Endomicrobiaceae; genus Candidatus Endomicrobiellum; species Candidatus Endomicrobiellum pyrsonymphae. Next base: position 4,019 of record NZ_JAIXMZ010000071.1, read on the forward strand.
AAGCTCAACAAAATCTTTTAATGGAGTAAAATCTCCGTCCATAGAAAAAACCGATTCTGTTACAACAAGTTTAAGTTTATATTCTCGCGTTCTTTTAAAGACTTTTTCAAGAGAATTCATATCGCAGTGTTTATAGATAAAAATTCTGCTTCCGGAGAGCTTCGCGCCATCCCAAAGCGATGCGTGGTTTAACTTATCCATTATTATGCAAGATTCTTTTTCGTTAGACATTAACGCGCTTATAATTCCCACGTTGGTTTGGTACCCGCTCGGGAAAACAAGGGCCGCTTCTTTTTCTTTGAAATTTGCTAACTGCGCCTCCAATTCCTCATGAATTGCAAAATTGCCGGATACTAATCTAGAAGATGTGGCTGTAAATCCATATTTTTCAATAATATTTTCTGAGGCTTTAGCTATATCTTTACTTCCAGCGAGGTCTAAATAATTGTTTGACGAAAAATTTATCAAATTTTTATTATTTATTTTTATTTTTGACGTAGGAGTACCTTGCGCTTTTCTTAACGTTCTAAGCAATCCTGAATTTTCTATTCCCAATAATTTCTTTTCTAAAAAATCTTCAAACATACTTATCCTTAATTAGACCTATGTTTTTTTAAGAACAGAGTTGATCCTTGCCCGCCAAATCCAAAAGAAAGAGTAAGTGTAGAATTTATAATTTTCTCTTTTGCTATGTTTGGAGTGTAGTCTAATCCCAAATTTATATTGGTTTGTTTAAAATTTAAAGTCGGCGGAACAATATTGTTTTGCATTGCAAGCGCTGAGAAAGCCGTTCCCATCATTCCTGAAACTCCAAGCATATGTCCGGTGGCTGCTTTCGTGGAACTTAACGAAATTCTTTCTGCATTTTCAAAAGCCTCAGAAACGGCTTTACTTTCATTATAATCGTTTAACTTTGTTCCGGTTCCGTGCATATGTATGTAGTCAGGTCTTTGCAAGTTGACCGCTCTTTTGATTATCTCTTTCATTTTTATATGCGAATTTATAGACAGAGCGTTGTCGGAATAAATTCCACTTACAGCGCCTTTGATTTCGCAATAAATTTTTGCTTTACGCGCTAAAGCTCTTTCTATGTTCTCAATTACAACAAAACATGCCCCTTCTCCTATTGCAAATCCATCCCTGCTCATGTCAAAAGGACTTGGTTCATGTTTTGTTAAAACGCCCATATTTTTAAATCCAGCTACATATAAAGGATGTATGGAAGTTTCAGCGCAGCCGCATATACTAGCGTTGTATAATCCCATTTCTATCAGTTTGCAGCCCCTTATAATTGTAAGAATTCCTGTTGCGCACGCTGCAGATATTGAAGATGTTTCACTGTGGCATTGAAATGTTTTTTTCAGTTTTTCCAAGAGAGAATTTTCAAAAAGGAATGTTTTATTAAAAAGATTTGGTTTGCTTTCTCCGACACAAAGTCCTATTTCATCTCTCTTTATATTTTCTATATTTGCTTCCTGCAGAGCTTCTGAGATAGCAGTTTTTGCCATTTCGTATTGGCGTAAATTATCTTGAATTTTAAAGTCTTCAACAGATGCTGTGTATATGTCAAATACATTGTTGTAGCGGACTTGAGATTCAGAACTGATAAGTCTTTTCCAGTTTGTCTCTTTACCTACGCCTAACGGCGAAACTATGCCAATACCGGTAATTCCTAACTCCATTTTACCCCTGTTTTTTATATAGCCAAACAACTTTATGAATATATCGCCTGATTATCCAAATGCCAATGCATATCCTCTATATTCATAAAGTTGTTTGGCTATATAAAAAACAGGGGTAAAATGGAGTTAGGAATTACCGGTATTGGCATAGTTTCGCCGTTAGGCGTAGGTAAAGAGACAAACTGGAAA